>CAYLSW010000104.1:0-7323 GCA_964386145.1 uncultured Lentimicrobiaceae bacterium
TTTTCCTTCCTTTCTATTTGAGGAGCAAGGTATATACCATGCCTGAGTTCCTGCAACGCAGATTCGATATCCGTTCAAGGTATTATTTTTCATTTATTACGCTCGTTGGAAATATTATTATTGATACAGCCGGTATTTTGTATTCAGGCGCTATTATTGTAAAGATGATCTTTCCTTCGCTTGAGTTGTGGCAGATAGTCGCTCTTCTGGCAATCATTACCGCGGCTTATACGATTACCGGAGGACTCTCGGCGGTGATGTACACAGAAGCCGTGCAGGGCGTTTTGCTTATGCTGGGTGCCATATTTTTAACTTTCTTTGCTTTACAAAAAATTGATTTCGATATTCCGCGAATATTTGCAGAAACCCCAAAATCCATGCTAAGCCTAATCCGCCCTATGAGCGATAAGGCGATGCCCTGGCTGGGGCTGGTGATTGGGGTTCCCCTGCTCGGCTTTTATTTCTGGGGAACCAACCAGTTTATGGTACAAAGGGTGCTAAGCGCTAAAAACACAGATCATGGGCGCTGGGGAGCGCTTTTTGCCGGCGTTCTGAAACTTCCCGGTTTGTTTATTGTTGTGTTTCCCGGAATTATCGGTCGTATGCTTTATCCTAACCTGCCAAGCCCCGATTTAATCTATCCTACAATGCTCTTTAATTTACTTCCCGTAGGAATCCTGGGAATTGTCCTTGCCGGATTGATAGCGGCCATTTCTTCCAGCATCAGTGCCACACTTAATTCGGCAAGTACTTTGATGACCATGGACTTTGTCAGTAACCTTAAACCCGGGCTGACACCAAAGCAATTGGTCAGAACCGGACAGATTTTTACCGGTATTTTTGTGGTTATCTCCGCTGCCTGGTCACCTTTGATAGCCGATTTTTCTTCGTTATTCAAGTATCTTCAGATGGTTCTTGCCCTCATATCTCCGCCCGTTGTGGCTGTGTTTCTCTTAGGTCTGTTTTGGAAACGCAGTAATGCCACAGGCGCATTTTCAGGTCTGATTGGCGGATTTATCTTTACCTTGTTTACCGTTTATGTCCGGTTTGTAAATCCCGCAGTTTTTCCCTGGCTGGCGCACATCCAGTTCTTATTGGTAGCTCCGGTGCTATTGATGGTAACTACTTTAATTATTATTCCCGTATCACTGATGACTGCTCCGCCTCCTCTGGAGTCAGTGGCAAATTACACCTGGTCGCGAAAATTCTTTAAAGAAGAAAGCCTTATGCTGGAAGGAACGTCCTGGTATAAAAATTACCGTTATCAGGCTATTGCTGCCCTTACAGCCACATTGATTCTTGTTTATTATTTCAGGTAAAAAAATGAGTGGTACAGGGGCATATTGCAAAGGAGTAGCGTTAATCAGACAAGGGATAACTTCCAATGGATTTGTAGCCTCTACGGGTTTTCATGCTAATTACCATCGGATTTGGGCCAGAGATAGCGTGATTACCGGACTGGGAGCATTACTGACAGGCGAAAAAGTATTGATAGAAGGAATGAGAAAAACTCTGATTGCCTTAGAAGCGCATCAACACTACAGCGGCATGATTCCTTCCAACATGGAAATAGATGCCCGGGGTAAGATTAAACATGTGAGCTACGGAACATTGACCGGAAAAGTAGATGCCAGCTTATGGTTTGTTATTGGGACTTTCCTCTATTTTAACAAAACAAAGGATCAGAATTTTATTAATGAGATGAATCAAGCCGTACTGAAAATATTTAAGATGCTTGAAATATGGGAGTTCAATGGTCGCGGATTATTATATATACCGCAGGGCGGAAATTGGGCTGACGAATTTGTTCTCGAAGGTTACAACCTTACCGAGCAACTGCTTTATTACTGGGCTTTGAAAGAGGCCTCCTGGGTATATGGCTCCGGATTATATGCTGAAAAAGTCCGAAAACTCAAAGAACTCATCATAGTAAATTATTGGCCTTCTGAGATTAACATAGAAAAAGCCTATCATAAAATGGCTTTTGTTCATCAGATAGAACAGGGGACGACAAAGCACTGGCTGGCTGGTTTTAAACCTTCCGGATACTTTACTTTTTTCGACTGTCTGGCACATGCTCTGACCTTCATTCTCGACATAAATCAGGCCTCTCAAAAACAGAAAATAACAACTCGTATCGAAACCATTGCCTCCGGATTGAAAGACTTTCTTGTTCCTGCTTTCCAGCCTGTCATAAAAAACAGAGATGCCGGATGGAACTCATTACAAAACAACCGGACTTATCAGTTCCGAAATCGGCCCGGGGAATATCAAAACGGAGGAGTCTGGCCCGTATTTAATGGATTGCTGATAGCCGGCTTGTATAAATCAGGTGAAAAAGAACTTGCTGATAAATTAAGGCGGGCTTTATATCGTGCTGTGGAAATGCCGGATAATCAATATGGTTTTTACGAGTATATAAATATTAATAACTGGTCTCCGGACGGAGTGAAATATCAATTGTGGTCTGCGGCCGGTGTAATCTTTGCGGAAACTGCCGCACAAAATAAATTTTTAGCTTGAATAAATTGTCAAATTATGAAGGGAGATGTTATAAATCTGAATGACGAAAACCGGCAAACAGCCCGGATTGTTATGGCCCCTTTGCTACAGGAAATAAAGAAAACAGAGGGGATATACAATATGTCGGTAGCCGGTGAATCGGGCGCCGGTAAGTCGATTATCGCTGCTGCTATTGCCGAACAACTCGAAAATGACGGGATTAAGGTTAAAATATTTCAGCAGGATGATTACTTTCGCCTGCCTCCTTTCTCCAACGACACAAAAAGAAGGGCCAATTTGATGTGGGTCGGGACTGATGAGGTTAATCTGAGCCTGATAGACCAACACCTGAAAGAGGCCAAAGAAGGAATTAAGACCATTGAAAAACCATTGGTTATTTATCCTGAGAACCGAATTACGACTGAAGTATTTGATATGACCGGCATTAAGGTCTGTATTGCAGAAGGTACTTATACTTCTTTGCTGAAAAATATTGACAAACGTATTTTTATTGATCGTGACCACTTTGACACTATGGAAGATCGCCATAAAAGAGGCAGAGAAGTTATGGATACTTTTATCGAAAAAGTGTTGGAAATAGAACACGAAATTATCAGCAAACACAAAGACAAAGCTGACATCATAATTGATAAATATTTTCATGTTCATTTTGTAAAATAAACAGCATGCACCTCATATTTTTAAACCCTCAGGGTAACTTCGATCAAAAAGATTCTCATTTGACAGAGCACGCAGATTTTGGCGGACAACTCGTTTATGTGAAGGAAATTAGCAAGGCTCTGGTGGAACAATATCCCGACCTTAAAGTCGATATTATCACCCGCCGTTTTAAAGGAGACGGATGGAGTAGTGAGTTCGGGGAAGAAATTTCTTACTATCAAGGCACTTCCCGTCGCCTGAGGATTGTTCGTATTCCCTGTGGACAGGATTCCTTTCTCAGAAAGGAATTACTCTGGCAATATATCCCCGAATGGACGGATAATATTATCCGCTTTTACAGAGACCAATTACCAGATTACGCCACAGCACATTACGGCGATGGCGGCTATGCTGCCGTACTCCTGAAAAAGAAAACGGGAATCTCTTTTACCTTTACAGGACATTCGCTGGGAGCCCAAAAGTTAGATAAACTTTACAAAAAAGAACCCGATTTTAATAAATTAGATAAATGGTACCACTTTAGCCGTCGAATACAGGCCGAACGACTGAGTCTGCAATATGCCGACACCGTTATCACCTCTACCGGCATGGAGCGTTACAAACAGTATTCGCATCCCCTTTATCGCGATGCGGTAAATGTGAAGGAAACAGGAAAATTTGCTGTGATTCCGCCGGGTGTAAACACCAATTTGTTCAATCAAAAAGTGGATGAGAAAGACAAAGTATTATTCCGGCGTATTGAAAAAGAATGGGGAGAATTAAAAAAACCGGTGATTATCCTCTCAAGTCGTCTTGATGATAAGAAAAATCATATTTCAGCTGTCAGGGCTTATGCTGAAAGTAAAGAACTACAAAAAAAAGCGTCTCTCGGAATTTTCATTCGCGGGCTGAAAAATCCTTATGAAGATGTGGGAAAACTACCTGAAAAAGAAAGAATTATTTTACAATCTATCATAGATGAAATAGACCGGCATCAGATACGTAACAAAGTCTTTTTTCTTGACCTTATCTCTCAGAAAGAATTGGCAGGAGCGTATAAATATTTTGCTTTAAAACATTCTGTATTTGTACTGACAGCTTTTTATGAGCCTTTTGGCCTGGCCCCCATCGAAGCCGGAGCCTGTGGACTGGTTCCTGTAACAACCAAAAACGGAGGCCCCGGTGATATCTTTAAGGATAACATGGGGATACTTGTTGATCCTGCAGACACAGAAGATATTGCATGTGGGATAACAATAGCTCTCGAAAACCATGAAGAATATGCTAACAAAGTCAACCGGTTGGTAAAAGAAAAATATACCTGGGAGAAAACCGCCGGAGGGTACTATAGGGTTATTTCGGACGCTCTTGGAAACAGTGATGAAAAAGACTTTGACCTGCCGGAATTAGAAGCAAAAGATTTGATTATAAAACACCTTAAATCTTTGTAATGGATTATGTAACTATCTTTCGCGAACGTTTAGGATTTAATGATGCGCTTATGAAGGAGTATGAGAAAACGAAAAAGTCCGGTATTTCTGAGAAGGATGAATATGTTAAAAAACTTATCTCCATAGAGGAATCTTACGGTCTCTGCGCTGCCCTGCTGCTTCTTTACAGGCAACAGGTCGAAAGCGGGTTTGTACTTGCTGACCCGGCAGAGACAACGAACAAGGAGTTCTATAATATCCGGGATGTGGTAACAGGTATTAACTTTCACATACAATGGAATCCGGACCGTGAGCTGAGAAAGAATCATAAGCTTCTGATCGACAGGGGTATCATTGCTCAATCGCCTGACACCGGAGAACTAATAAATAAAGACGAACAGGGAAAAGCCTGTTATCTTTGTCCTGAAAATATCAGGATACAAAACCCGGCGGAAATTATTTATCCTGTAAGGTTATCCGATGAAGAATTTTTCATCGGCGCTAATTTTGCCTACCTTGCCAACAATCACTTTACGCTTTTTAACCAAGAGCACCGGCCGCAGTTATACCGAAAAGAGATTTTGTTTTTCTTATTCGACTTCCTTGATAAAACCAACGGCTGCTTTCGCGGTATTTTCAATGGTCTTGCCGGAGCCTCCATTGAGCATCACGAGCACATGCAGGTAACCACTGAAAAGTTCCCTGTCGAAGACATAATAGTATCTCCCGAAGCGATTATCCTAAATGACGACAAAATAAGGATTTCTCAGCCCCAATACTATACAAGCCTTTTGCTTTTGGAAAGTACTGTAAGTGGTGTGATAGCGAAATATGCAGATGTCTTTCTGTCCAGGTGGCACGAATTAAATCCGGAGTATCACACTGAAAATATTGTGGCCGTGAAACATCAGGAACGCTATCGGTTATTTATCTTCCTTAGAGATAAACGCAAATTGGCTGGTGTCGGAAAAACAGGAGCCATGGCAAGTTTTGAAGTCTCCGGGAACATTGTACTATCAGACAGCACTACCGAGCGAACTACTTTTGATAATATCTCACTGACATCAATACGAAACATGCTTGTCGGCATAAAACCGACTGCCATTTTAAAACAATTATTTCCATAAAAATTTTGGTGGCAATTCCTACTCCCTGTACTCTGCCCGAATCCGTTTCTTGTCAATCTTCCCTACCGAAGTCTTCGGAATAGCTTTCACAAAATCAATCTGTCTTGGAATAGCCCACTTGTTGATGGTGCCATCATCTACAAACTGTTGCAGGAACTGCCGGATATTTTCGGCAGAGGTCTCGCTATCGGCTTTGGGGACCACAATGGCATAAGGACGTTCCGACCATTTCACATCGGGAATTCCAACGACAGCCACTTCTGAAACGGAAGGGTGTTTGCTAATGAGGTTTTCCAACTCAAGCGAAGAAATCCATTCTCCACCGGTTTTTATCACATCTTTAATGCGATCGGTAATCTTAAAGAAGTTCTTGCTATCAACGTAAGCCACATCGCCTGTATGAAGGTAACCTCCTTTCCATAGCTCTTTACTCTTTTCTTCTTCCTTGTAATAACTCTGTGTGAGCCATGGCGTACGGACTACAATTTCACCTACCGATTCACCATCCTGTGGTAATGGTTTCATATTTTCGTCCACCACCTTCATCTCCACCAGCGGGATGGCAATACCGGTCTTGGTACGAATCTCCACCTGTTTATCCATGTCCATGTCTTTGTCTTTTACGTTTAGATACGTAACCGACAAAATAGGACAGGTCTCCGACATACCGTATCCGGTAACCACATCAATCCCTAACTCAGAGGCAGCTCTTGCCAGACCCGCAGGCAGGGCGGCTCCGCCAATCACCACTTTCCAGTGACTCAAATCCACAGCTTTGGCCACCGGACTCGAAACCAGCATGTGTAAAATGGTAGGAACACAGTGCGAGAAGGTAACCTTTTCGGAAAGCAATAGCCGTAGTAACATTTCAGGTTCATAACGCCCGGGATAAACCTGTTTAACACCCAGCATAGTAGCGAGATAGGGAACGCCCCAGGCATGTACGTGAAACATAGGTGTTATAGGCATGTAAACATCGTTTGAACGGAACCGGCAGACAGAATCGTAACTGCTAAAAGCCAAAGCTGCTCCCAGCGTATGGAGTACCAGATGTCGATGTGTAAAATATACCGCTTTCGGATTTCCGGTCGTTCCGGTGGTGTAAAACATGGAGGCTACCGAGTTCTCATCAAAATCGGGAAACTCGTAGAGATCACTTGCCGATCTTAACAACTCTTCATATTCACCGGAGATAATTATTTCATCCGCGGGTAAAACTTCCTTATCGGTCATTATAATACAGGGAACAGAAACAGTAAGTTTCTCTTTAATACTTTTCAAAAGTGGAAGGAAATCGGTGTTGGTAAAGACAATCTTGTCTTCGGCATGGTTCATTGTGTAAAGCACCTGTTCGGGTGACAACCTGTAATTGACGGTATGCAGTACAGCGCCAATCATGGGAACAGCAAAGAAAAGCTCAAGATAACGAGGCGTGTCATATTCCAAAACAGCTACCACATCCCCTGCCCGGATGCCCAGATTTTGAAGAACATTAGCAAGTTTTCGTACCCGTTTATTCAGCTCAAAATAATTATACCGTGTCAGGTCACGATAAACAATCTCATTGTTCGGCTCATATTTTAATGAGTCGGCCAGTATGCGTT
>CAYLSW010000105.1:0-7318 GCA_964386145.1 uncultured Lentimicrobiaceae bacterium
TTCATAACCGTATTTGTTCTTTGTTAACGGACAAATTTACAAAAAATAATCCCCGAAACGATATCCGGGGATTATTTAGATACTGTCCATAATGTCCGACTTCTTCGTTACGACGGACACTATTTAACAATAATGTTACGGGCGGGGGAAAATAACTTCAGGCGGGGACGCCTGAAGCGGTGGAGGGGGAAAAATAACTTCAGGCGGGGACGCATGGAACGGATGAAATAAAAACAACTTCAGGCGGGGACGCCTGAAGCGGTGGACGCCTGAAGCGGTGGACGCCTGAAGCGGTGGACGCCTGAAGCAGGGGACGCCTGAAGCAGGGGACGCCTGAAGCGGTGGACGCCTGAAGCGGGGTTATTTTAGGAATAACAGTTCGCGGTATTTGGGTAAAGGCCACAGGTTGTCATCCACCAGCAATTCCAGTTTATCCACATGGTTACGAATATCGGTAAAGAAGGGAAGTACCGTATCGCGGTAAGCAACAGCTTTTTGCGCATAGTTGGTAACAACATTGGCTTTTTTGCGTGCTTCGACCAGAGCTTCCACGCCCTCTTTGATATTGGCAATGTGGTTGGAAATCTCTTTAATGGTATTAATCTGGCTTCGTGATAATTGTATATAAGTCTCTGAGTCAAGCACATCCTGCAGGCCTTTTGTATTCTCAATCAGACGGTTTTGATACTGGATGGCCGTGGGCAAAATATGGTTAATGGCGAGGTCGCCGAGTACACGGGCTTCAATCTGTATCTTTTTAATGTACTTCTCCAGCTTTATTTCGTAGCGAGCCAAAAGTTCGGTACGACTCAACACGTGATGCTTTTCAAAAAGGGCAATACTTTCTTCCGACACAAAAGCAGGCAAAGCATCCGGTGTGTTGCTGTTGTTCGACAATCCGCGTTTGGCCGCCTCATCTAACCAGTCAGCGCTATATGAATTACCTTCAAAGCGTATGTCTTTAGACGCAATAATATATTTTTTCACCACATTGAAGATGGCGACTTCTTTGGACAATCCATCTTTTATCAGCCCATCCACTTCGACTTCAAATTTAGTCATTTGCTCTGCCACAATGGTATTCAAAACAAACATGGGCTTAGCCGTATTGGCAGTGGAGCCGACAGCTCTGAACTCAAACTTATTCCCTGTAAAGGCAAAAGGTGATGTCCGGTTTCGGTCGGTATTGTCCAGCAAAATTTCAGGAATTTTAGGAATGTCTTTAATTACATTATGCCCGTTATGGTTATTGATATCCTTGCGGATGGGCATTTTTTCAATCTCATCCAATGTTTCCGCAATCTGTTTACCGAGGAAAACGGAGATAACGGCCGGGGGTGCTTCGTTAGCTCCGAGACGCAGGTCGTTTCCTTCGGAAGCCACACTGGCTCTAAGTAACTCTTCATATTTCCGTATTGCCATTAAAATGTTAACAAGGATAGTGATAAACCGGAAATTATCTTTGGGTGTTTTTCCCGGAGAAAGCAGGTTTATGCCCGTGTCGGTAGCCATGGACCAGTTGTTGTGTTTTCCGGATCCGTTGATTCCGGCATAGGGTTTTTCATGCAACAGCACCTTGAAATGATGCTTGCGAGCCACCTTTTCGAGCATGTGCATAAGTAGCTGATTATGGTCAACGGCAACATTTACCTCTTCAAACATAGGGGCACATTCAAACTGGCTCGGAGCCACTTCATTGTGTCTGGTTTTCAAAGGTACTCCCAATTTATGCACCTCTATTTCAAGATCTTGCATAAAGGCGAGGGCACGGTCATTAATGGTGCCGAAATAATGATCAGACAACTGCTGGTCTTTGGCTGAAGCATGTCCGAAAACTGTTTTTCCAGTCAATACCAAATCTGGACGGGCAGCAAAAAGCGCCTCATCTACGAGGAAATATTCCTGTTCCCAGCCAAGGGTTGGATATACTTTCTTCACATCTTGATTAAAATAGCGACAAATTTTTGAAGCAACCTCATCCAGTGCAGCCATCGACTTTAGCAGTGGTGTTTTGTAGTCCAGTGATTCGCCGGTATAGGAGACGAAAATAGTGGGGATACACAAAGTATTATCCAGAATAAATGCCGGGGAAGTTGGATCCCAGGCGGTATAGCCACGTGCTTCGAATGTGGAGCGGATACCGCCGCTGGGGAAACTGGAAGCATCCGGCTCCTGCTGGATGAGTTCGCCACCCTGAAAATGTTCCAGGGCGAGACCGTTGGAAAGCGGATTGATGAAAGCATCATGTTTTTCGGCTGTGGAACCGGTGAGCGGATGAAACCAGTGCGTGTAGTGTGTAGCACCCTTGCTCATCGCCCACGCTTTCATGGCCGAAGCCACCTGGTCAGTTACTCTGCGATCGATGCTTACGCCCATATCGATAGCTTTCATCACGGCACGAAAAGCTTCCACAGTCAGGTATTCGTGCATAACGGACTGGTTAAATGTCATGGAGCCAAAATAATCGGACACCTTGTTGGAGGGATAATGGACTTCCACTACCTTTCTGCTTAAGGTTTTCTCCAGTGCAATAAATCTAAATGTTGCCATAAACTTTTGTTTTTGAGGGGTTTTTAATGATTAACAGTCCTATAAATGTAATCAGTCCATTCAAAAGTAAAATTTCAAATCCCGTTTGATAACCGGAAAATCCATATTCCAGGGCCTTACTCAAAAGCCAGGCCATAAAAGGGGAAAGAACAGCTACCACGGGAACCCACTTATCCTTCAGCGGAAAGCGGGTGAAAAGTCCAAAACCATACAAACCCAGCAACGGTCCGTAAGTGTATCCGGCAAAAGTAAACAACTGGGCAATAATTGCCTCGTTGTTAATGATCTTGAACAAGACGATGACAAAGATAATGATTAACATCATTACAAAATGCAACCTTTCCCGCTTTTTCCTCAAAAGTTCCTGGTTGTCTGCATGCTTCTTGTCCAATTCCATGATATCAATCGTTAGCGTAGTGGTAAGAGCGGTGAGGGCACTATCGGCACTGGAGTAAGCTGCAGCGATTAATCCGATGGTAAAAACCAATCCGCCGGCCACTCCGAGGTAGTTTAGCGCTATTTTAGGGAAGAGATGATCCGTCAGGCCGGCAGTACTGAGATGCAAATGGGCGGCATAAAAATAAAGCACTGCACCGAGAAAAAGAAATATCAGGTTTACCGGAACCAGTATCAGACTTAGTACTGTCATGTTTTTACGGGAATCTTTCAGGTTACGACAGCTCAGGTTTTTCTGCATCATGTCCTGGTCAAGTCCTGTCATGGCAATAGTGATAAACATCCCGCTAAGGAAAAGCTTCACGAAGTTCTGCGAACTTTTCACGTTGGTAACAAGTATTTGAGAGTAATCACTTTTCCACACCAACGTCCACAAATCACCAAGATTCGTATGCATTTTAGAAATGATAATACCCACGGTGATAACCACGGCAAGCAACATGAAAGTGGTCTGTAATGTATCGGTCCATACAATGGTTTTGATGCCGCCTTTTAAAGTATAAAGCTGTATCAGAAACATGAAAAACACCACAGTTACCCAAAATGGAATACCATAATGGTCAAAGACAAAAAGCTGTAGAACACTTATCACCAAATACATACGAAACGAAGCACCAATAATTCGCGAAAGTAGAAAAAATAAGGAACCGGTTTTGTAAGAAGCCCGGCCAAAACGCTGGCCTAGATATGTATAAATAGAGGTGAGGTTTAGTTTGTAATAGACTGGCAGCAGGACAGTACTTACTATGGCATAACCTGCCACATAACCCAGCACAATAACAAAATAGGTGAAATGTGTACTACCCACCCACCCCGGAACGGAGATAAACGTCACCCCCGACAGGGAAGCACCAATCATCCCGTAAGCCACCACCGGCCATGGCGATTTACGGTTGCCGATAAAAAAACTCTCGTTGTCAGCCTTGCGGGAAGTCCACCACGAGATCAGGAAAATAAAAAGTGTATATAACGAAAAGGTAACAAGAATTGATGCCGGAGTCATAATATTTATCTTATTAAAAGTGTAGCCAATGCAGGTAAATCCAGGGTTATATAATCAACTATTTCAGGGGATGCAGGCTCATCACCCAAAAAGACAGTAAACATCCCTACATTTTTTCCAAAAGCCATGTCACTTTCCGCATCTCCCACCATAATACTTTTATTAAAATCAATTTCGGGAAATCTTTCTTTGGCTTTCAACGCCATAAAAGCAGAAGGTTTCCGGCAGTTAGCGGGTTTTGAAGCCATGTCCGGGCAATGAAAAACCGCATCAATTTTACCACCTGCTTTTTCCACTTCGGCAAACATTTTGCGATGTACAGACAGTAGC
Organism: uncultured Lentimicrobiaceae bacterium; assembly: GCA_964386145.1. Lineage (GTDB taxonomy): Bacteria > Bacteroidota > Bacteroidia > Bacteroidales > F082 > Sulfidibacterium. Next base: position 4,340 of record CAYLSW010000105.1, read on the forward strand.
TGCTTTTCATTCATAATACCTTTTGCGATACCCTGTTGGTTGGTTACCACTATGATTCTCCCGAAAATCCGGCTGAAAACCGCAAGACTTTCCGGCACACCGGGCAGAAATTCAAAACGCTCCCAATGCTGCACATAACCTCCGTAGATACGTTTGTTGATGACACCGTCTCGATCAAGAAACAGCGTCCAGCTTTTATTGATATTTTTTGGAAAACCTGTCATGGACTATTGCGGGAAGATTGTATTTTCAATTTTCTCACAAATGACATGGCCGATGAGGATATGAGTTTCCTGAATGCGCGCTGTATTTTCGGAAGGCACCCGGATACACAGATCGCAAAGTTTTGCCAACAGCCCGCCTCCAGCACCTGTCATACCAATGGTGATCATGTGTTGCTTTTTGGCCTGTTTAACAGCATTCACCACATTAACCGAGTTGCCGGAAGTACTCAGCGCAATGAGTACATCACCGCGGCGACCGGCTGCTTCCACCATGCGGCTGTAAACCACATCATAGGAATAGTCGTTGGCGACAGCCGTCAGAAAAGAGGTATTCACATGCAGCGCTTCGGCATACAAAGGTTTGCGGTCGTACTGAAACCGTCCGGAAAGCTCTGCGGCGAGATGCTGCGCATCGGAAGCGCTTCCACCATTTCCGCATAAAAGTATTTTTCCATCCTGTTCCAATGCTTCGATGCAATACTCTGCCGCACTCTTCACCAGCATAAGTTGGTTAGTGTCATTTAAGAGCTTCTGCTTAACGCTAATACTCTCCTCAACAGCCTTTTTAATCAAGTCCATAAGCCCGGATTTTTGTCGTGCAAGTATAGCAAAAAGAAAGCAGACGGAGACATAGTGAAAAAATCAATTTTTACAAAAAAAGCAGTTGCGTCAAATGCAACTACCTGAGCGGCAAATGGGGTTCGAACCCACGACCCTCAGCTTGGGAAGCTGATGCTCTACCAACTGAGCTACTGCCGCAATAAGGCTACAAAATTAAAAATATTTGAGAACAGACATTTTATTTTGCAGTTTTTTTTTGGATTATCCGGGCAGGTATCGCCGCTGCTCCCGCTGAGCGGATTTTGCTACCCCTACCTTGATTTTGGGCATGGGCATTTCAAATCCTCGCATCTGAAACATTCAGATTACAGTACTTCCGGCAAAAAATCAAAATAAGCTTAAAAATTCAAAAATTCCACATTCGTCAACTGGTGTTCGAAATTCAAAACATTTTCCCGCATAACACCAGACGTATTTTCACCTGACTATTTTCCTATTTTTTCTTTTTGCTCTCGCTGAGTTTCTGCAAATCGCTCATTCCTTTCATGTTCATCGATTTAGAAATCTCGGCAATGGTCTGCATGTCAATCAGGCCTGTCAGACTCATAATCATGGTTGAATGTGGGCCATCGACAATCATCAGCAACTCTTTAATTTTTCCATCTTTATTCCCGGAAGCAAGGAATTTTACTTTCCCATCCTCCCCGTTCACCGACATCAACTCGGTATATTTGCTCATGGGAATTGTTCGTTTTATCACCTTGTAAAAAGCCTCCACTTTGGTGCTGTCTTTTGGTTCATAAATCAGCATTTTCAGGCCTTTAAGCTGTTTGATGGCATCCAGGGCCTTTTGTGTCTTCTCAGAGCTGTCTTTTACATTCACTCCTGAGAGAAGCTGAAACATAGCCGGCGAAATATTGATGCTGGTAAAGCCTGCTTTTCCGGCATATTTCGAATAAAGATTGTCAATGGAAGATTGTGCAGTGGTCATCTGAGGCAGCAGAGCCATCACAAACATGATAATAATGATACTGAACTTTTTCATGATATTTGATTTAAATATTTATTTTTTAATTGGTTCTAAATTGATATACACACTACTGATGGATTCCATAAGCTGATGGGCACGATCTATCTCCGAAAGTTTAGACAACGGTTGTATTGCGGTGCCCAAAGTGCTTATCTTCACAGCTTTCGCCAGAGGACGGTTGAGGTCGCTGACAGCCTGTGCAGCAGGACGAAGACCGGCATTTAGATTCCCTGAAACCATTTGTAAAGCGGTGCGAACCTGGACATAAGCCAGTGCCGAATTGCTGGTTGTGCCTGGAAGAGACGGCTTTCTATCCTGCATACTCCCAACCCAAAGCGCCAACACAAGCAAAATGGAAGCGGCGATGCCAGCCAGAGCATACCAGCCAATGGAGCGACTTTCAGGTTTATGCAAAGCAACAATTTTCTGCATTACCTTCGTATCAAAAGCCTCATCCAACGGGCTTTCCGACTGCCACTGCAGCAACAAAAGAAAGTGTTCTTTTTCAGCATACAAATCCGCCGGCACATCCGGCTGAGAAAAAAACTGATGAAGAAAGATTTCTTCTTTCCGGCTGGTTTCGCCCGCATAAAACCGCTCCAGCAATGTTTTAATCTTTTCCGGTTCCATATTTTTCAATTTTTTCAATTTCTATTCTTATTTTTTTCCTCGCTCTTGAAAGGTTTACCCGAATATAGTTACTGTCAAAACCCGTTATCTCTGTAATATCTTCAAAACCAAACCCTTCCACATCACGCAAATGCATTATCGTCTGTTGTTGCTCCGGTAAATTCGCCATCATTTTTTTCACCTTTTGCACCAAATCACTCATTTCTGTCTGCCGCTGCAAATCATCCGAAGCGTGGTGAATGATTTCCGGTTCCAACGGCAGCATCCTGTTCTTTTTTCGTCTCAGCCTGTCGAGACTCCGGTTTCGCGTCATAGTCACCAGCAACCCTTCCACACTTATGTATTTTCCCAATTGGTGTCGCATATCCCAAGCTTTCAGATAAACTTCCTGCACCACATCTTCCGCCTCTTCACGCTGCCCTGTCAGTCGCCATGCCAGGCGAAACAACTTATTCTTCAACGGCAGAAGTTCTATTTTAAATTCTTCGGTTGTCATTCAATTATCAGGACGCTGAGGGTTCAAAAATATTACAC
>CAYLSW010000106.1:0-7281 GCA_964386145.1 uncultured Lentimicrobiaceae bacterium
GGGAAGTCCGGATTAGACTATCGGATTTTAACCTGAAACCAAAAAAATATATTTTGGGATTAATTCGTATTAAAGAAACACTAAAAATTGATTTTATGTTGTACTTTTAGAAATTGAAAATACTGGGGGGAAAATGAGATGAAAGTAAATACTTTACAACGGTATGGTTTGCGGGCGATGATTGAGATAGCCCTCGATGAAGAACAGAATGGCGTTTTTCAAAAACATATTTCTAATCGCCAGAGAATATCACTGAGATATCTTGACCGTATTATTGGGGGGCTTAAAACCGCCGGTCTGATCAGGAACAAAGCAGGAAGAAAAAGCGGTTATGTGCTGGCCAGACCCGCTTCGAGGATCACCATACTAAACATTATGAATGCTTTTCAGGCGGATGTCCTGATTGTGGATTGCGTAGACCCTGATATCGGATGCGAATTGAGAGCAGGTTGTGTTGCAAACCAAGTTTGGGGAGGATTAAATAACCTGATTAAAGATTACTTTCAGGAAATCACATTGCAGGCTTTGCTCAACCAGCAAAAAGATTTGAATAGTAAAAAGGTAGAATAACCATCTTTTTATTCTCCTGTATCCTTCCTGATAATTTCTGAGTTTATTCTCTTTTATTTTGTCTCAAATGAATTAGTTATCTAATCACAAGTATGATAAACCTTGAAATTCATATTCAGAACACCTCCTCTCCGCCTAAAGTATAATATTTCTTTCTCCGGGGCTTTAAAGCAACTTATTCGCTAAATTGGCCAGCTCGGAGCGTTCGCCTTTTTCCAGCCGGATATGGGCGTAAATGGCATTTTGTTTCAGCCGGTCGATGAGTACCGAGAGCCCGTTAGACTGCGAGTCGAGATAGGGCGTGTCGATTTGGTAAATGTCACCCGTTAAAATGATTTTTGTGTTCTCGCCGGCGCGGGTGATGATGGTTTTTATCTCGTGTGGTGTCAGGTTCTGGGCTTCGTCCACAATAAAAATCACATTGGAGATACTCCGTCCGCGGATAAAAGCCAGCGGGGTAATCATCAGCTTTTCACTCTCAATAGCATCATTAATACGGCGATACTCTTTGTCCTGTTCACCAAATTGGTTTTGGATATATTTCAGGTTGTCCCACAAGGGTTCCATATACGGGTTTATCTTGGAGTTCACATCGCCCGGCAGGAAGCCGATGTCTTTGTTGCTGAGTGGCACTATGGGGCGTGCCAGATAGATTTGTTTAAAACTGCGGCGTTGTTCCCAAGCTCCTGCCAGTGCAAGCAATGTTTTTCCCGTGCCGGCAACACCTTGTAGCGTAACCAGCCTGACCTCAGGATTCATAATGGCGTGCAGTGCAAAAACCTGTTCGGCGTTGCGGGGCATGATGCGCGAAATGGCATGCTTCTCCACCCGTTCCACCCTTTCGGTGATGGGATTGTAAAAAGCCAGTGCCGAAGCCCGTTGTCCTTTGAGAATGAAATAATGGTTGGGATATGGTTTTTCGATGTCCAAATCTTTCAGGCTGCAAAAGCCGTTGCTGTACAGGCTGTCAATCACTTCGTGCGGGATGCCGGAAAGCATATTTTTACCGGTGTAAAGCGTGTTGATATTTTTGATTTTTCCGGTTTCAAAGTCTTCTGCCGGCAGGTTCAGAGCCTTTGCCTTCAGCCGAAGGTTGATATCTTTGCTCACCAGAATAACTTTTCGGTCGGGATGGTCTTCTTGCAGCTTCAGGGCGGCATTCAGTATGCGATGGTCGGCTTTGTCTTCACCAAAAATACCACGGGCATCTTTCCGGCTGTGTTCGTTCATGATAACGCGGAACTTTCCCTTTTCGGGGCCGTTCAACCGTCGCCAGCTGGTCATGGTCAGCTTGCCTGAAATACCGTCGAGAAACCGGATGAACTCACGAGCTTCAAAATTCTTTGTGTTATTGCCTTTTTTAAAATTATCAAGTTCTTCGAGGACTGTAATGGGAATAGCCACGTCGTTGTCTCCGAAATTATTGATGGCGTTGTGGTTGTAAAGGATGACCGAAGTGTCCAGTACAAAAATCTTTTTTTTATTTTCTAATTTCCTGGTTGCCATGGGAAAAGACTTTGGTGTGAAAAACGGCTTATCAACTGTAAAATTAAGCCGAAAAAAGGAGAATTTTCAGACAGGTACTCAGAGTTTCCAACAAATTGAGGTTGAAAAGAAGTGCCAGAAATTGGAAGTCGGGAAAATGTAAAATCTGCCAATACCCGTCTTTTTCCGTACCTTTGCTTTTTAATCGAAATCTTTATGAACCAACCGAAAAAACTTTTTCTGTTAGATGCTATGGCACTGATTTATCGTGCTTATTTTGCCATGAGTCGCAATCCGCAAATCAACTCCAAAGGGCTGAATACCTCTGCTGTTCTGGGATTTGCCAATACCCTGCTGGAGATTTTAAAAAATGAAAAACCTACGCATCTCGGCGTAGCCTTCGATACCATGGTGCCCACCCAGCGACACGAGGATTTTGCCGCTTACAAAGCCAATCGCGAAAAAATGCCCGAAGACCTCGCTATCGCCATTCCTTACGTCAAAGAGCTACTGGATGCGTTGAATATCCCTGTGCTTTTTGTGGATGGCTATGAAGCGGATGATGTGATTGGTACATTGGCAAAACAGGCTGAAAAAGAAGGTTTTGTTACCTATATGATGACGCCGGACAAAGATTTCGGGCAGCTGGTTTCGGAAAATATTTATATGTACAAACCGGCCCGCAGCGGAAAAAACGCCGAAAAATGGGGTCCAAAAGAGGTTTGCGAACGTTACGGCATTGAGCGGCCTGAACAATTTATCGACATTCTCGGACTTTGGGGCGATGCGGTAGATAACATTCCCGGGGTGCCGGGTATTGGCGAAAAAACTGCAGCAAAGCTGATTGCCCAGTTCGGTTCCATCGAAAATCTGTTGGAGAACACCCATCAGCTGAAAGGAAAACTGCGGGAAAATCTGGAGAAATTTGCCGACCAGGCGCTTGTCTCCAAACAACTCGCCACCATTCTCGTGGATGTACCCCTTCCTTTTGAGCCCGAAAAACTTAAAATGGGGGAGCCTGACAGGCAGGCGTTGAAAAAACTTTTTGAGGAGTTGGAATTCCGCACCTTTGCCAAACGGCTTTTTACCTGGCTTTCGTTGCGTCAGCCGGAGGGAGCGTACGAACAGGCCGAACTTTTTGCAGAGCCTGAGGAGGAAGATATTAAAAATATCCACAATACGCCACATCAATATCATTTGACGGATACACCGGAAAAAACCAACGAACTGGCCGAAAAGCTCAAAAAACAGAAGTCGTTTTGCTTTGACACGGAAACCACCGGATTGGATCCGAATAATGCCGAGCTGGTGGGTATTTCATTTTCCTGGAAGGCGTATGAGGCTTGGTACGTGCCTCTCTCCGAAAATTACCATCATGCTACGCAACAACTATCTGTTTTTAAAGATGTTCTGGAAGATGAAAAGATCGAAAAGACCGGACAAAATATAAAATTCGACATCTCTGTTTTACGTTGGTATGACATTGTGGTGAAAGGAAAATTTTTCGATACTATGATTGCCCATTATCTGCTGGAACCCGACCAACGGCACAACATGGATACCCTGGCCGAGACTTATCTGCATTACAGACCGGTTCCCATCGAAAATCTTATCGGAAAAAAAGGAAAAAACCAGCGAAGCATGCGGACGGTGGCATTAGACGAAATTAAAGAATATGCTGCCGAAGATGCGGATATTACGCTACAGCTCAGGGAGGTTTTTGAGCCGAAGTTGAAGGAAACCGGAACGGAAAAGCTTTTTTATGAAACCGAGATGCCACTGGTGCCTGTACTGGCTTCTATGGAAGCTGAGGGGGTGAAAATTGATACGGAAACACTGGCCAGATTCGGTGTGGCGCTGGCGGCGGAAATTGCCGAAATGGAAAAAGAGATTTACGAAATGGCCGGTATGGAATTTAACATTGCCTCCCCCAAGCAGCTGGGGGAGGTGCTGTTTGAACGGTTAGCCCTTTCCAGTAAGCCCAAAAAGACCAAAACAGGGCAGTACTCCACCGGCGAAGAGGTGCTGACCAAACTGGCTTACCGGCATCCCATTGTGGAGAAAATTTTAGAATACAGGTCACTTACCAAGCTAAAATCGACTTACGTGGATAGTCTGCCGAAATTGGTAAAACCCCGCGATGGCCGCATACACACATCATATAACCAGGCGGTAGCTGCCACCGGAAGACTCAGCTCCAACAATCCCAACCTGCAGAACATTCCCATTCGCACCGAGCGGGGACGTGAAATCAGAAAAGCTTTTATCCCGCGAAACAAGGAATATGTCTTGTTGGCGGCAGACTATTCACAAATTGAGTTGCGGATTATTGCCCACCTAAGCAAAGACAGCGCTATGATGGCTGCTTTTCAACGAGGCCTTGATGTACACACAGCAACTGCTTCGCGAGTCTATGGTGTTCCGGTAGAGCTGGTTTCCAAAGAGATGCGGCGTCACGCCAAAGTGGTGAATTTCGGGATTATCTATGGTATTTCAGCTTTCGGACTTTCCGAACGGTTGAAGATTCCGCGCAGGGAGGCAGCTGAAATCATTCAAAACTATTTTGAAAAATATCCGGGCATCCGCGAATACATGGAAAAAACTATTGAATTTGCCCGTGAACACGGCTATGTGGAAACCATCCTCGGGCGGCGGCGCTATCTGAGCGATATCCGTTCGGCCAACGGTGTAGTCCGTGCTTATGCCGAACGAAATGCCATCAACGCCCCTATTCAGGGCTCCTCTGCCGACATGATAAAAATTGCCATGATCAGGATATTTGATGAAATGGAAAGGCGAAATATGAAGTCAAAGATGATTCTACAGGTGCACGATGAGTTGGTTTTTGATACGCACAAAGAGGAGGTGGAAGAGCTGAAACTTTTGGTGGATGACAAAATGAAAAACGCTCTAAAATTAGACGTGCCGGTAGTGGTGGATATAAATACAGGAAGTAACTGGTTAGAAGCACATTGATATTGGTTTCTCTGTCAGGTAATTGTCACCGGTTTTATAATTACCTCAAGTCTTTGCGATGAGCATGTTACCGCCTGTGGGATGGCGCGAAGAAGCAATCTTTTTAATTTGCTATACTATTATTTATCAGGCTTTACTAATTTTGCAGTTCAAAAACCTTTTGCCATGGGAAACAAACTCAAAATATACAATACACTTACGCACAAAAAAGAGATATTCAAACCGATCAACCCACCGCACGTCGGAATGTATGTCTGTGGGCCAACGGTATATGGCGATGCCCATTTGGGACATGCCCGGCCGGGAATCACTTTCGACATTGTTTTCCGTTACCTGCTGCATATCGGTTACAAGGTTCGTTATGTACGCAACATCACCGACGTGGGACATTTGGTGGATGATGCCGACACCGGCGAAGATAAAATTCAGAAAAAAGCCAGGCTGGAACAGCTTGAACCTATGGAAGTGGTAAAGTTTTATACCGATCGTTATCACGAAAACATGCACCAACTTAATACGCTGCCGCCAAGTATTGAGCCAACCGCTTCGGGGCACATCATTGAGCAGATTGAGCTGGTAAAAAAAATTCTGAAAAACGGCTATGCATACGAATCGGATGGTTCGCTCTACTTTGATGTGGAAAAATACGACAAAGATTACCATTACGGAAAACTTTCCGGACGACGCATTGAGGAGTTGATACAAAACACCCGTGAGCTTTCCGGGCAAAAAGAAAAACGTCATGCCTTCGATTTTGCTCTTTGGAAAAAAGCTGACCCAAAACACCTTATGCACTGGCCATCGCCCTGGAGTGAAGGCTACCCGGGCTGGCACCTCGAATGCTCGGCTATGGGTGCGAGATACCTTGGCGAGACGTTTGACATTCACGGTGGTGGGATGGACTTGCTTTTCCCTCACCACGAATCGGAAATTGCCCAGGCCAATGCTGCCACAGGTCATGATCCGGTGAAATACTGGATGCACAACAACATGATTACCATCAACGGGCAGAAGATGGGCAAATCGCTCAATAATTTCATTACCCTCAATGAGTTCTTTTCCGGAACTCACAAAACGCTTGACCGTGCCTACAGTCCCATGACCATCCGCTTTTTTATCCTGCAGGCACACTATCGCAGTACGCTTGACTTCTCCACCGATGCATTGAACGCCGCCGAAAAAGGGTTGCATAAACTTTTTGATGCCTTTTACTTGCTGGACAAACTAAAACCTTCGGACACATCTACGGTAAACATAAAGGTCATAGAAGCAAAATGCTATGAAGCCATGAACGATGACTTTAGCACGCCAATGGTGCTTGCCCATTTGTTCGATTTGGCACACTCCCTGAACCAGGTAAACAGCGGCCGGGAAAGCCTCACAGAAACAGACTTAGGTTATACGAAAACTTTCTTTTCCAATTTTCTTTTCGACCTGTTGGGATTGAAAGATGAAAAGGAAAAAGATGACAGCCGGCTTATTGATTATCTGATGAAAACGATTCTTGGAATACGGCAGGAAGCCAAAAACAAAAAAGATTATGCTACTTCTGATATGATTCGCGACGAACTGGCAAAAATAGACATCCAAATTAAAGATACCAAAGAGGGTGCCAAATGGAGCTTTAAATAACAATGGTGGCAGGAAATTATGTTTCTTATCTTTGTCGTGATGCCAAAATTAAAGTACTTTTGAATAAAAAAATAAATGTGTTAAAACGGAGGATGACTATGAACATGTGGGATGAGCGTTATGCACAGGAAGGTTACCTTTATGGTACCGAACCTAACGGGTTTTTGAAGGAAAATTTCCAATTAATCCCCAGGGGAAAAGTTCTGTTTCTGGCTGAAGGCGAAGGTCGCAACGCCGTGTTCCTTTCCAAACAGGGTTACGAAGTATCGGCCATGGACAGCTCGTCTGTCGCCATGAAAAAAGCCCGGAAACTGGCTGCTGAAAACACTGTTTCCATCACTACCCATGTAGCCGATTTAAATGATTTTGATTTGGGAAAGGAACAGTGGGACGGCATCGTTTCCATTTTTTGCCATTTGCCTCCTCCGTTGCGGCAAGCCGTTCATGCAAAAATTGTCAATGCATTGAAAAAGGGCGGTGTTTTTCTGGCCGAAGCCTATACACCGGAACAACTGAAGTTTAAAACCGGCGGACCACCAGTGAAAGAGCTGCTTGTTGACCTCTCCATGCTGAGAAAAGAGTTGAAAGGGCTACGGTTTATTCATGCCCTTGAAACGG
>CAYLSW010000107.1:0-7231 GCA_964386145.1 uncultured Lentimicrobiaceae bacterium
GATTCCTCTTGAAATCAGGGAATTGTGGCTTTTTAGCTGCAATGTGGGTTAAAAGGAGAGGGCATGCTATAGTTTTTTCATCATCATGCGCAAGACCTCCAGCGATTTTATTTTTCCCAGCTCAGGAAGGTGAAGCTGATAAAACGCCAGCAGGCTATCCAACACCATCCTACGTTCTTTGGTGGTCATGTGCAATGTTTTTAGTGTCTCTGTAGAGGACTGCATCAATAAATGAAGCTTCTGCGCTGCCATACCTTCGGTAAAATAGGGATGCAATGGACGATGCTCCAAAAAACCACCCTCCTGCAAATCGAACACCAGTATGGTTTCCGATGCCGGAACATCACTCTTGGGATAAAAACCAAGAAAACGACTCAGTTGAAAAAGAAAAAAAAGATGAAAGTTCAAAAAGTGTTCTTCTTCTAAATCAAACCAAATCATGCTGTGGTATATCCAGGTGAAAAGTTCCTTGTTGGGAAGCTCCTCGCGGACACATTTGTAGAGAATTTCATCGAGAAATAACAAAATACTCTGCTTTTCGTTGGAGAAAGGAATATGATGCCAGGGGTTATCCACCCGCGCCTCCCTGATATAATGCAGGTTTTGATTCGGCTTGTAGTAAACTTCCATATCCAGTAAGGTCAGCGGCTCAAAAAGAGAAGGTTTCAGTTTAGCTCTTTTACTACGCACTCCCTTCACCATGTACGACTGTAACCCCAGCTCTTCGGTGAAAATCTTCACCACAAGTGACGTGTCACCATATTTAACCGACTGAAAAACAATTCCTTTTGTTTGCAAAATCATAAGGCAAAGGAAGTTGGTTAATGAATAACCAGAATTTTTGTTACCATGCTTTCGGTTCCATCTCTATTGGTAACAAAAACAAGATAAACGCCGGTGGAAACATGTATATGGTCAAATGTATTGCCATCCCACACAGCCTGACCGCCTTCTGATTTGGTTTCGTAAATCAGGTTGCCATAGCTGTCGGTAATTTTCACGGAAGCACCGGTAACAAGTCCTTTTATGGCAATGAGTCCGGTATAATTTTTGCGCACCGGATTGGGATAAGCATAAACGCCCGAATAGATGTCGTTACCCGGTGTGGCCGTCCCGCGATAGGAAACCAATCCCTTAATTGTACCGATAAAGACTTCGCCATTTTTATTAATGGTTATCCCGGTGATGTTGTTAGAAAGCAAAGGACTGTTTTCACTGGTAAAATGGTGAATTTCTTTAAGTCCGTCTGGCGAAAACAGAAAAACACCGGCACGTCTGGTGCCCACCCACTTCCGGTTGCCACCATCCACGGCAATGGCTGTAATGGTTTCCGTAACAAGAAGTATATCTGCAAGGCCGGTACCATCATTTCGCGGAACCAATATTTGCTGTGCATCAAAATCGGCACCCGGCTCAAAAATATCTCCCGGCGAATAAAACACGTTGATGCCCTTGTCGGTTCCAACCCACACCTCACCGTCGTTGTCGGTGGCAAATGAATAGACAATACTACCCTGGATGTTTCCGTTGCCACGGGAAGAGTTTAACACTTTCACCTGGTCATCTGAAGGGTTGTCCACAGTGCCATTGTAATTGTAAACGATGACCATGCCATTATTTCGTTTTTTAATCCAGATATTATTATTTTTATCCACCATAAGGTTGCCCACATCAATACCGCTGAGGCTGGCGCCAAGGTTAAAAGATTTCCAGCTCCCATCGTTTTTCAGTACTGAAAGCAGTCGGGGTGCACCCGAATTAGCCACCCACAGATTGTGTTTATCATCAAAATCAAGACCGCTCACCAAAACCAAATCAGTGTTGGAACTCCATGGCTGCAAGCTGCTGTTGTCTCGCGAATAAACCTTCGTCAGCTTTTGGTTTTCAAACTTCAAAATACCTTCCTGAAAAGTACCCACATAAACTGTTTGCGTATTGGCCGGATCAACTTTTACGCAAACCGGATCGGTGATGCTGTCGAATGCAGGCGTGTTGTTGTTGTCGAAAGTTTTCCACTGCCCGTCACGGAAAGAAAAGACTCCATCGCGAATGTAAGCTTTGCTCCAGTTGGACTGGTAACCACCCGGAACCACCCAAACGGCTTCCCCACGGGAATCAAGGCCGAACACATGAACACTTCCGGGTCCGTTGGGTTTAATCAATTCCTGCCGATTGTTCTGGTCACGCGATTTGAGTAATCCTTTTTGCTTTGTGCCTATCCACACGTCATTTTTCACATCGCCGCGGGCAGTGAGCGGTTGAATACCGTCAGTGTTGGCTTTGTTTACAAAAAACACCATTTTTCCCGACTTGTCATAGGCAGCAACCCAATATCGGTTTACAAGCAGCAAAGCATTACCTTCTGCATTTAGCTGAAAATGGTGGCTGTGGTTCCCCGGCAGGAAATAATCCCATTGATGGCCGTTAAAAGCATACAGTGTGTCACCGTCAAACTTACCAGACGTATAGTTTGTATAAATTTTACCACCAAAAGAAGTGATGAGATTATATTTTTGCTTTGGTACCGGCAGCCGGGTCGCCAGGTGCCACTGCTGGTAATCAGCCGGGTTGGAAGCTTTCAGGTTACTGTAATAAATACCTTTGTTTGTAGCGGCAAACAGAGCCGTATCGTTGGCAGTGATGTCCAGCACGTCAATAGAACTACCATCGGGACCGATGTAATAAGTATCTTTTATTTCATGCTTTTTCATGTCTAGCACCACAATACCGAAACTACACGAGAGATAAGCAAATTGATTTTTAAAAAAAATATTATTGATGGTCTTGATACCGAGCATATATTTGTCAAAAATATCCGGAATATTGGTCACGTTTCCTTCGTCGTCAATCAAATCGATGTTGGCATCACTATAAGCCACCAAAAGATGTCCGGATTTCTTATCATAACCAATTTTATTGATTCCAAAATCATTTAACCCCTTTACTTTATCAAAAATGGAAATTTTATTATCCTTAAGCCGATAGGTAAACAGCGTGTAAGGGGTAGCGGCATAAATCAGTTTTGGGGTAACCGCAACATCAATCACTTCGCCGTAAGGTAAATGGGTACGCCACTGTCCAATACCAGTTTGCGCAGGGACAACAGCAGGAACAAGTAAAATTATCAAAAAGGAAAGGGAAAAATATTTTTTCATAAAACACAAACGTAATTTTGAAATAATTATTTGAAGTACTCATTTTCCGAAAATAAAAAATCGGTTCCTGACATTATTCATTTAATTTACCTTCACCCCGTCAACTTTCACCTCTTTTCCGTGCAGGTATGTGATGCTGATGATGAGGTTACCCTGCTTATCAAATTTCTTCCAGTCACCGTTTTTTCGCCCCATACTGTAATTTCCAGTCACTTTCAGTTTACCGTTGGGCCAGTTCCATTTATGTACGCCATTAGGCAAATCATCAATAAATTTTCCTTCGTAAAACAAAGTACCATTGCTGTAATAATAGCGACTCCAGCCATTACGCCTGCCGTCTGCATATTGAATTACCTTTTTCACATCGCCCACAAGATAGGTCCATTTTCCCTCTTTTTGTCCTTCGACATACTCACCCCGGGTAATCACTTTACCGTGGCTATCATACTCTTTGTAAGAACCATCTTCCTGCCCTTCGTAAAAGTTTTCGGTACGCAACAATTTATCGTTGGGATAGTACCACATCCAGACGCTGTCAGGATCGCCATCAATGTATTTACCGGTTTCTTCCAGAGCGCCATCGGGATAATAGTATTTCCATAATCCGGTTTTCAGGTCTTTGGTGTAAAATCCGGCAGCTTTCAGGCCGCCATCAAGGTAAAATTGTTTCCAGAAACCTTCGCGTTGCCCGGCATCCGTAAAAATACCTTTGGCAATCATCTTTCCGTTTCTGAAAATGTAAGCCTTTTTCACCTTTCCCGACTCATTATACTCACGACGGATACCTTCGGGAAGCCCTTTTGTGTTGTAGGTTGCCTGTACTTTGATTTTTCCATCAGGATAATAATCGGTACGTACTTCCAACTGCGACAGGACTTCGGCTTTCTTTTCCTTTTCGCCGTTGGTATACTTCTCGGTGGAAACCAGATTTCCGGCTTCGTCATAATTTTTGAAATACCCATTTTTCAAACCATGGTTAAAGAAGCCTGCAAGACGAACTTTTTCATCCGGATAAAACCAAATCCATTTGCCGTCTGGCTGATGGTTAGCATCGTAACGGTTGATGCGTTGTCTTTTGTAAACATATCCTTTTTTGTACGTAATGATTTGAATAATGCGGCCATCCTGAGCGTATTCGTAAGCTGTACCGCTTTCCAGACCCTCCTTAAACGGGATTTTCATCTTCACCTTACCATTAGGATATAGATAGTAAGTATAACCCTGTTTTACATCGTCCACAAAATTTTCTTTAACAACATTATCTCCCTGGTAAGTGATGCGAAATCCGTTTTTCTTACCATTTTTAAAGTTAATTTCTACCGTAAGGTGACCCTTTTCATCATAAAATTTCCAAAGACTGTCGAGTAGAAAATTTTTCCGGTTACCTTCGGACTTCAGCCTGCCGTTTTGATAATAATTTTCCCAGTAGCCATCGGGTTTGCCATTTTTCATAGTACCTCTGCTGGAAATTTTCCCGTTAGGGTAATAAAAGATATTGTATCCGTTGGGGTTAGTTTTAGCTTTCTGCTGTGCAAAAACAGAAATGACTATCGTCATAAAAAAAAGTATAGAAATTAAATTACGTATCGTTTTTCCCATGGATATTTCAGGTTTTGCATAAATTTGTGACTCTCTCATTGTCGTTATCGAAAATATATGTTTAGATATCTTATTTCTAATATTTTTGTATTTTTTGGCAGAAAATAACAAATTCAAAAAAAACCAATTTTCAAAAAGAGACCCAATTGTTTGGTGTTTTGATATTGATGAATAGAATTTATTTGTATTTTGTGATTTTGAATTTGTCTCTTCCTGTTTATCCTGTTTAGGTTACAGTGTGTTCCAATCGTGTCATTCATCATTCATCATTCATCATCTTCCCACAGTTTTACCTTTCAGCCGTCTGGTGCTTTTATGCAGATTGTACTGGTCGTCTTTTATCACTTTCAACACTGCTTTACTGCTTTTGGGTTCAATGTAATAAAACAAAGTATCATATTTCACTTTTCCGTAACCCTGATTCCATTTACTGGCCGATATCTGGTATTCGTTTTCGCCATTCAGCATAAACCGCAAAAAACGGTTAGCACCATCCTCAAAAGCCACATTGATGTAGTTGCGTCCTTCGCTAATGGCTACACCTGGCGTTTTTTTTGGAATAATGATATTCTCCACATACTGACCATTTTCAAGTTTTATTTTTCCTCGTGCCACTTTGGTATCAGCATAACTTAAATTACGACGAAGAATAATTTTTCTGGAATTATAAAATTGAATTTTATCGATTTTGAGATAGTTTTTATTCAGATTATTTCGCATATCCTGATTAAAATAGATGGTTTTTGAGCAGGATGTGAACAATATAAAAAGAAAAAAACTAACAACAAAAATATATATATTTTTCATAATTAAATGATTTTTAGTTTTTTAGATATTTCGAGCATACGTTCAATCGGTTTACGTGCCTGTGTCATAATCTGTTCGTCAAGCGTTATAACAGGATATTCATTTTTCAAAGCCAAATATAGCTTTTCCATAGAATTGAGTTTCATAAAAGGACAATCGTTGCAGGCACAGGTTTCATCTGAAGGAACCACAAAAAATTCTTTTTCGGGAGATTGAAGGTACATCTGATATAAAATACCTGTTTCTGTAGCTACGATAAATTTTTTTGCAGTATCTGTTTTGGTAAATTTCAACAAACCTGTGGTGGAACCCACGAAATCGGCAATTTCCAGAATCTGCGGTTTACACTCCGGATGAGCCACAATTTTTGCATCCGGATGTTTTTCTTTCAGATTAAGGATAGCATCAACGGTAAGTATATCGTGTACTTCGCAAGTACCATCCCAGAGCACCATGTTACGACCTGTCATACGATTTACATAGCCACCAAGATTACGGTCGGGAGCAAAGATAATTTTCTGATCTTTGGGAAACGATTCCACAAGTTTGACCGCATTGCCGGAGGTGCATATCACATCCGAAAGTGTTTTAATGGCAGCTGTGGTGTTGATATACGAAATGACAATATGATCGGGATATTTCGCTTTGAAAGCGGCAAAATCATCGTAGGGACAAGAGTCGGCCAGCGAACAACCAGCATCCATATCGGGCAAAATAACTTTGGTATCAGGATTGATAATTTTGGCTACCTCAGCCATAAAATGCACACCGGCAAAAACAATAATATCCACATCTGCCTCGGCAGCTTTTTGTGCCAATCCCAAACTATCGCCCACATAATCCGCAATATCCTGAATTTCATCAATTTGATAATAGTGCGCCAGAATCAGCGCATTTTTTTCTCTTTTCAACCGAGATATCTCTTTTTTGTAGTCCATAATCTTATTATTAACGATTTACTCTTTATTAAGAAATTTTAATTTCAAATCTTATTATATATTATATGCCTGTTAGTATTGGGGATTAAAAACATCTTTAATATTTGCTATTGTCAAAAGTAGATTTTAATGAACATCTAATGAACATCTTATTACTATTTAACCAATTTTTAACCAATTATATACCTCTGTTATAAACAAGTTGTTGATAATTTATAAATTTCATAAATTTTACTACGGTTTACCAATAACAGGTGTTCATAACCGTGTAAAACATATTTATAAAAATCTGATTTTGAACGTAACCTTTCGATGACCATTTTTTCGATGTTCATAACCTGCGATTTTTCATTTTTTATTCAACAAAATTACGCAGATATTAACAACGATGTTTGATAAATTTTAAAAATATGAAAATGAGCCTTTTGATAGTTGAAAGCTTTATTTCATTAAAATTTAAACCTGTTCGTAACCAACTCTTTTAGTATGGTTGGGATTTTTACGTAATTTTGTCAGGAAAATGTTATGAACAATGGTTGAAAAAAAGCGCACTTTGGCATTGGCATCCGATCATGGTGGTTACTGGTTGAAAGATTTTATTGCTTATAAGTTGCGCAAGGCGGGTTATAAAGTGAAAGATTTTGGTACACAGTCAGGCGAAAGTGTTGATTACCCTGATTTTATCCATCCACTGGCACATGCTGTAAATGAAGGTGAATTTGAACGAGGCAT
>CAYLSW010000108.1:0-7230 GCA_964386145.1 uncultured Lentimicrobiaceae bacterium
TTAAAAACTTTCCGTTGAACAAAACAATAGCCAGCCAGGCGAGGAAAGAAAGAACGGTTCCCGTAGAAATCAGGTTGTTCAACTTGAATTTGCTGGTCAGATGGCCCCAAACTATGGCTCCGGCGGCAATGCCGAGATTTATCATAGCAAAAGTCAGTCCCGCCCTTGCCGTGGTTTTGGCAAGCAGCGGGAGTGATACGATGCCAATACCCCACACTACCCCGTTTACAATACTGAAAGGCAGAGACAAATAGTAAAAATTCGGCTTTTTCATCAAAAACGATTTTTCGTCCTGTTTTTTGCCTGTAAAGTTAATACTTTCGGAAAAACATTTTTCCGGACGCCTTAAGGGGCTATCTCAGCACGGCCAGTGCCGCTTCATAATCAGGTTCGTCCACTATTTCGGGAACCTGTTGCGTGTAAATCACCTTTCCTTCTTTATCAAGGACAACCACCACCCGTGATTCCAGTCCGGCCAAAGGACCATCTACAATTTCTGTCTGGTAACTGTCCCCGAAATTCTCATCTCTGAAATCGGATAAAGTTTCCACGTTGTCCAGCCCTTCGGCCACACAAAAACGTGACTGGGCAAAGGGCAGGTCTTTAGACACACACAATACCACCGTGTTAGCCAGTCTGGAGGCTTCGGCATTAAAACGTCTTACCGATGCGGCACAGGTAGGCGTGTCGAGGCTTGGAAAGATGTTGAGTACTACATTTTTCCCTTTGTAATCGGCTAATTTAGCTTCGCTCAGGTCGTTTTTTACAAGCGTAAATTCAGGTACTTTGGTACCTTTTGCAGGAAGCCTTCCCAATGTGTGGATAGGGCTTCCTTTTAATGTTATTTCTGCCATGTTTTTTTGTTTTTAAAGATTAATACGGCAAAATTAATGCTTAAACCTACCGCCGAGGCTTAATAAAACTTAAAAGGCTCCTCCCCCTCTCGTCATTGTTTTCCCAAACGGTAATAAACCTGAAAACAATCAGTCCTCTTCAACAAACAAATCGCCGGCAATACCATCAGCAAACAACTTGCCGGTAGCTGTCAAAATGTAAATATTGTCTTTTTGTATGACTTTGTTTTCTTTCAAATACCTTTGAATTTTTTGTTGAAAGTAAGCAGTATATTTCTCACCGAAACCATTCAGGATATGCTCCGTATTGCAGCCCCACGATGTACGCAGCGATGTCATTACATATTCGTTGTAGCGTTGATTATTGGTCAGAATTTCTTTCTCCAGAACAATGTGGTTAATAGTTTCAGAGTCAATGTACTGCTTCATGTTCCTCACATTCCACTGGCGCGACAAGCCGTTGAAAGAATGTGATGAAGGCCCCAGTCCAAGGTAGTCGCCACCGAGCCAGTAGGCGGAATTATGTTTGGAGTAAAAGCCGGGTAGGGCAAAATTTGATATCTCATATTGTTCAAAACCATGCTGCCGGGTTTGTTCCAGCAAAATTTCAAAATGATGAATAGTTTGGTCTTCATCGGTATTTTTCAGTTTTTGCCTTTCGATAAGAACCTGTAAAACGGTTCTCTGTTCTACCGTCAGGGCATACGACGACAAATGTGGAATATCATACTCAAAAAACAGCGCGAGGTTCTCTTTCCATTTTTCCTCAGTTAGTGTGGGGATGCCATAAATCAGGTCGATAGTCATGTTGGTAAAGCCGACCTGCTTTGCCATTTCAATGGCTTTTCGGGCATGATTACCATTATGTATACGATGCAAATAGTGTAAATCATCGTCAAAAAAACTTTGTACACCCACACTCAACCGATTGACAAACGTATTGTCTTTCAATCCTTTCAGATATTCGGTTGACAGGTCATCGGGGTTAGCTTCCAATGTTATTTCTGCACGGTCATCCAAGTCGAAAAGTCTTTCAATTTCAAGAATAATCCGGTTGATTTCGCCTACGTTCAATAGTGAAGGTGTCCCCCCTCCGAAATAAACTGTGTTGATGTGCTTGTCGCGTAGATAATCCCTGCGCATATACATCTCTTTCAGCAGTGAATCCACGAAAACATCACGGTATTTCAGGGAAGCCAGCGAATAAAAATTACAGTAATGGCATTTTTGTTTACAAAATGGAATGTGGAGGTAGATACCAGGCATAAGTTTCTGATGCTTTATTTTTTCAGGACAATACGGAAGGTGGTTCCTTTGGATGATGAATTTTTGACATAAATTTTCCCTTTGTGATATTCCTGGATGATTCTTTTAGCCAGCGATAGTCCCAGCCCCCAGCCCCGTTTTTTGCTGGTATAGCCTGGATTAAATACCGATTTTTGTTCGGTAAGCGGAATTCCTTTTCCCGTATCAATCACATCCACCACCACCTGTTTGCTTTCTTCCTGCATATCGATGGTAATATTTCCTTTACCATCCATGGCATCGATGGCATTTTTACAAAGATTTTCCAAAACCCAGCTAAACAGGGAGGTGTTAACCGGTAGAATAATTTCTTTCTCACGGGGAAACAAAAGGCTGTATTGTACTTTTCGTGGAGTGCGGGGTTTCAGGTAAGCTACTGTGTCATAAATAATTTTGGTAAGATTGTCCTCGTCAAGGCTGGGTGTGGAACCGATTTTTGAGAATCTCTCGGTGATGACTTCAAGACGTTTTACATCTTTTGTTATTTCTTCCGCTGCCTGTTTGGCATTGGCTTCATCCATTTTGATAAGCTCAACCCAGGCCAGGATAGAAGATAACGGTGTTCCTATCTGATGGGCGGTTTCTTTAGCCATGCCAGCCCACACACGGTTCTGCTCCGACTTTCTTGAGGCGCTGAAAAGCAGATAAGCGATAAAAAGGAAAAAGCTGATGACCAGAATTTGTGCTACCGGAAACCATTTCATTTTCGTTAGCAGGTTTGAATTTTTATAGTAGATGTAGGCTTTTCCCTGTTCCGCAAAATTTATTTCTATGGGGTCGTTTTGGCTTTTCATCTCCCGCAGCATTCTGGTGGCGTAAACCGGATTGCTCATACGCACATCATTAAGATTTCCAAACTGCAAAATGTTGGTTTGCGTACTGTCGGTAACAATGACCGGAACATTGGATGAGTTGGCGGTAATTTCCGACATAAAAACCGAAATATAGTCGTTCAGAACATCTTGCAACTGATTAAAAACCAATGAGTTTTTGTAATATAATTTGGTCCCTGTCTTGGGGATGGGGATAGAAGGATAGACAGAAAACTCTTCTTTCAGTTTCCCCTTAAGGTAGAGAGAAGAACTGTCGGGCTTCGGATAAAGGTTTCTGAAAAAAATAATTTTTCCTTTTTCATTGGTTATGATGACCGGGATATCATGGTTGCGATAGATAATGTTAAGATAAAAAGTCAGTTCATCCGAAGTGTTATTTTTACGAAGCATCCGTTTATAGACATCGGCCAGCAGCTCAACTTTTTGACGTTCAGAATTTCGGAGTTGGCGAAAAAAAGCATCGGTATATTTCACGAGGCGCAACTTTCGGTGTACAGCATCGGCCCACAAGCGAACGTTTCGGCGTTCAGCCTGGGCAAATTTAGCCACCAGCATATTGGTATAAAACAAAGAAGCCGCTATGATAAGTATTCCCAAAATTGCGAGAATAATCTTCCAACGTTTCTTTTTCGTATAAAGCTTCACAGTAAAAATTTAAGTATCAAAAATACAAACTCTTATTGGGATACGAAAAACCCGGCATTTTATTGCCTTAAAAACCCTTTCGGTCTTTAAATAAAAAGACACTCGGCATGTCACATACCTTAAAAAAAATATTCGGTTGTATTTCTTAGAGTACAAGCACGCGGTCCAGCATGTTCTGCACCAGATTTTTCATGCTGCTTTTGTAGTTTGGATTAAATTCATCGGTAACCCGGTTGGCGATGACATCACAAACGGTCATAGCTTCATGGCCGAGCATGGTGGAGAGTGAATACAAAGCTGATGTCTCCATCTCAAAATTGGTAATTTTCTGTCCATGAAATTCAAACTTCCCAGCACGTTCGATAATACTTTTATCGTGTACCTTGAGTCTCAGCTCACGCCCTTGCGGAGCATAAAAACCCGGGGCGGTCAGCGTAATCCCTTTTCGCCAGCCGAGGGACAATTTTTCAATCAGAAATTCGGAGCCTTTAATTCCGTAAGGGCGGGGCAGCCTTTCATCCCAGTTCATGTAATTAATAAAGGTGTCTGTCAACTCTCGCTGAAGTACACGTGGACCATCTTCATAAAAATAGGCAAGACCATCCAATCCCAAGGCATAATCCGAGACAAGGTACGACTGTACAACACCAATATCAGCCTGAATGGCACCGGTAGTGCCAATACGAATCAGGTTAAGTGAAGTTATATCCTTTTTGGGTTTTCTGGTTTTGAAATCAATATTAAACAGCGCATCCAGTTCGTTTACCACAATTTCTATATTGTCGGGCCCCATCCCCGTGGACAGAACAGTCAGCCGTTTGCCTTTGTAAGTTCCCGTAAAAGTATTTATCTCACGATTTTGGCCCACAAATTCAATAGTGTCAAAATATTCGGAGATCATCTTGGCACGACCGGGGTCGCCAACCAAAAAAATGGTTTCGGCCACATCGCCCGGGCTGAGCTTCACATGGTAAATACTCCCGTCAGCATTCAGTACTAATTCTGCATTATTTAATTCCATCATATTGTCTTTATCATTTACCTTTGCAAAGCTACAATATTAAATGTATGAAAGCAGAAATTATTAATATCGGAGACGAGCTGCTGATAGGACAGGTTGTCAACACCAATGCTTCGTGGATGGCTGCCCGCTTGAACAAAGCAGGCATCTCCGTAGTACAAGGTACTACTATAGCTGACGATACAGAGGCTATTAAAAGCACATTGGAGCAAGCATTTAAAAGAGCAGATGTTGTGCTTATTTCAGGCGGACTGGGACCAACAAAAGATGATATTACCAAGAAAACGCTGGCGGAATATTTTGATTCAAAATTTATTTTCCACGAACCTACTTTTGAACAGGTAAAAAAAATATTTGCCGCCCGGGAGTTGCCGGTTAACGAAATCAACCGCCAGCAGGCTATGATACCGGAAAAATGCAAGCCGTTGTTCAACAAAAACGGAACCGCTCCGGGTATGTGGTTCAAGAAAGATGGAAAGGTGGCTGTTTCCATGCCCGGTGTGCCCTTTGAAATGAAAGCCATGATGGAGGAACAGGTGATTCCGGCCATTATCAGCCATTTCAGAATGGATGCTATTGTGCATAAAACTATTATGACCACCGGCATGCCTGAGTCGATGCTGTCAGAGAAAATAAAAACGTGGGAAAATAATTTGCCCTCACATATCAAGCTGGCCTATTTGCCACAACCGGGTATTGTAAGGCTCCGGCTATCAGGGAGTGGAAAAGAGCAGCAAAAGCTGGAAATGGAAATTCAAGAACAAGCGGAGAAACTCAGGTTGCTTGTACCGGAAATCATTTTTGGATATGACGACGTTAGCCTTGAGGAGGTTATTGGTCAGCTGCTGCTGAAAAAGAAAAAAACCATCTCTACGGCAGAAAGCTGTACTGGTGGTTACATTGCTCATCTTATCACGAGTATCCCTGGCAGTTCGGGCTATTTTGAAGGCTCCGTGGTTTCTTACTCCAACCGAATTAAAACGGATTTACTCGGTGTCAGAGCTAAAACACTCGAAAAATATGGTGCAGTCAGTCGTGAGGTGGTAACAGAGATGGCAGAAGGCGCAAGAGAAAGCCTGAAAACCGATTATTGTCTTGCTGTTTCGGGTATTGCAGGACCGGATGGCGGTACGGAGGAAAAACCTGTGGGAACAGTGTGGATTGCATTAGCCGGAACCGGAAGTACCGAAGCCAGGCTGTTTCATTTCGGAGACCATCGTGGAAGAAATATCCGGCGGTCGGCGCTGGCTGCGCTAAACCTGTTACGACTACGACTGGAGAAAACGGTGAATGATAAATAAATTCACCAAATTGAAGCGTGATGTTCAATACTCCGTTAATTTTTCGTTCTCGCAAAGACGCAAATGCTTGTTTCAAAATAAGTTATACTTATTATGAAACAAGTACAACTGACTGAAAATCAGGTTAATAAAATTATTACCGAAGTATTGATATTATTAGTTGTGAATATTTACCTGGCATTTTCGTTTTTTACTACTTCGGTGAATTCATAAATGAGTTCCACCTTTTCTTCAAAACGATTCCCGACAACAATAATATCGGCACCGGCCCGGAGGCTTTCTTTTGCTGCTGTGGCACTTCGGATACCGCCGCCCACAAGTAGCGGAACGTCTATGGAATCTTTAACAAACCGAATCATTCCGGTAGGGACAGGGGTTGTGGCCCCGCTGCCGGCATCCATAAAAATCAGTCTTAGTCCCAGCATCTCACCGGCCATAGCCGTGCAGGCAGCAATGTCTTTTTTATCGTTTGGAATGGGAAAAGAATTGCTCATATAGCTCACCGAAGTTGGTTTCCCACTATCGATGAGCATATAACCGGTTGGCATGGTTTCTATTCCGCTCAGTTTGATATAAGGGGCTGCTATCACATGCATGCCAATGAGCATATCAGGATTTCGTCCCGAAATAAGAGAGAGAAAAAGCATGGCATCCGCATTTCGGCTTACCTGATAGGTATTTCCGGGGAACAGTATCACCGGAATATTGCTATTTTCTTTCAGCGTCCGGATGCAATGAAAAAGGCTGTCGCTGGTGAGCAGACTTCCTCCCACAAAGAAAAAGTCTATACCGGCATTTTGTGCAATCTTAGCAATTTTCTCATGCTGGTTGTTTGTCTGTTTGTCCGGATCGACAAGAACAGCCATCTGTTTTTGTTGTTTTTGGAAGATGTCAATTATTTTCATGTGCGATTATTTCTTGCGATGAAAACTAACCCGGTGGGTGAGTCTGATGTTCACAACAAAAATAGGGAAATTATGTAATTTTGAAACAGGTGATGATACCAACTCCAAACCCCGTCTATTCTCCTTTAGAACATTTATCTTTTAACCCCATGGTTTTTATATTTGCATGATTTTTTTAACTATATATTTTACCGACATATTATTAATTTACAGGGTACTGCAAAAGCGTTCCCGCAGATTGTTAATAATTGTTAAATAAAAATAAAAAATTGATATTTTTTGAGAGCAGGAAAACCCTACTTTCGTTTTTATTTTTATTATTAACAAAATACAGAAACTATGAAGGTAATTTTACGCTTTTCGCTA
>CAYLSW010000109.1:0-7058 GCA_964386145.1 uncultured Lentimicrobiaceae bacterium
GTTTTAAAAGGGTAATAGTTTTAGTAAAAATGATAAATTATTTAAAAGGTTCTTGAACTTTGTTTAAAAATTAATGAAAAAATACAACGTTAAAAAGATGGCTTATCCTGTCTTTTCTATTGCAATAGCATCGTCATTATTATTTATTATTCTTGCCTTATTTTCTATACAGAATTACTACAGGGAAAGAAACTTATTGACAAAGCAGTTGTCCAGGGAAGGCTCTGCGTTTATTCATATTTTAGAGTCCAGCATACGAAATGGCATGATGAATATGCAATGGAAGCAAAACCAAATACAAACATTACTTACTGAAACTGCTGAAGAACCCAATATTGATTATGTCATGCTTGTCAATAGCACCGGAGTAATTCTGGCACATAACCAATCGAAATATATTGGTAGTAAAATTACTGATTTAAAATTACCCAAAATTACCGGTCAGATTATCTCTACTGTTCAAAAAAGCCCTGAAAACAAGGATATTTTTAATGTTATAAAGTTCATAGCTCCCTTAGTTTCAACGAATACTCATGAGAATTGTAGCGTTCGAATGCAGGATCAACGTATGAGCAGATGGAATAATTTCATATCCGGTAAATATATTATTATCGGTCTAAAAATGAATGAATTTAAGGCTGCGCAAGAAGAAGATGTTCGTCGGGCCATAGTTTCCGGGTTAGTCTTGTTAATTCTGGGGTCGGCATCTCTGTATTTTATATTTGTTGTCCAAAACTATTATCTCATAAACAACACGTTAAAATCGTTGGAGACCTATACTGCAAATGTGGTAAACAGTATGCCGAACGGTCTGATTTCTTTAGATAGCGAGGGGCGTATTACCACACTTAATCAAAATGCTGCCAACCTTTTAGGGCTTACATTTCCTAATGTAAAAGGAAAATTGTTAGAAGAGGTAATGAAAGAATGCGATTTGAGAAATACGTTGTTGCCTGCGTCTGATATATTTGAACGGCAAAAGGAATGCCGTTTGAACGATGGACGGGTGATACCCCTTAGCATAACTTCAAGTTTATTAAAAGATGAAGAAGGTAAAATTATTGGGAAAGTTATCATCTTGCGTGATTTACATGAAATAAAAACACTTGAAAAAAAGATTGAACGATCCGAACGATTAGCCAGCCTTGGACGTATGGCGGCAGGAATTGCCCATGAAATAAGAAATCCGTTAAGTTCAATTAAAGGTTTTGCCCAATACTTCCGGAAGAAATTTGATCCCGGTTCCGAGGATGCAAATTATGCGTTGGTCATGGCAAAGGAAGTTGACCGGCTTAACCGGTTTATACAAGACTTGCTGAATTTTGCCAAACCACAGGAGCCGAAGTTCAAGCCCGTTGATATTATTGAGGTTATGGAACATACTTTAAAACTTACGGAATCCGATTTTATGAGGAAAAACATTCGCATTATTAAGAATTTCGATAAGCAAATACCACAAATATCAGCAGATAGTGATATGATTACCCAAGTCTTGTTGAATATTTTTATCAATGCTAATGAAGCGATGGAAAAGAATGGAGCGTTGACAATTACCGTTCGAAAAAATTATAATGAGAGTGTTCATATTTCCATAGGGGATAACGGTAAAGGTATTACTGAAAGGGATTTGCGCAAAATCTTTGATCCGTTTTTTACTTTAAAATCAGGCGGCTCCGGATTGGGTTTGGCTATTGTCTATCGTATTATTGAAAACCATCATGGAGAAATTGAGGTAACAAGTAAGCCCGGAAAAGGGACTCTTTTTAAAATTAATTTACCGTTTAAGCAAATATAAGTGATGAAAAACAGAGACATAATTAAAATACTTGTTGTTGATGATGACACTACTCATCGTTTAATGCTCAAAGCAACTTTATCATCCGATGGATATGATGTTACCGAAGCTGAGAATGGTGAAGTTGCTGTAGGCAAGATAAAACAGGAGTTTTTCGACCTCATCATGTTAGATTTAAAAATGCCCAAAATGGGAGGCCTCGAAGCGCTCAACCTTATAAAAGAGATTAATCCGAGTACTCCGATACTTATCATGACAGCCTATGCCTCGGTACAAACAGCAGTTGAGGCATTGAAACAAGGCGCTTTTGATTATTTGATAAAGCCATTGGACATGGAGGAGGTAAAGCTCACCTTAACGAAAACGCTGGATTATCATAAATTGAAAATTGAAAACAAATCGTTAAGAGATCGCTTATCCATGAAATTTAATTTTGCCAATATCATTGGTAACAGTAAAAAAATGCATGAGCTATTCGAGGTTTTATCTCTTGCCGCACCCAGCGATACAACCATTCTGATTCTGGGCGAAAGCGGTACAGGCAAAGAGCTTATTGCTAATGCAGTACATCAAAACAGTCATCGGGTAAACAAACCATTTATCAAAGTAAACTGTGCAGCATTGTCGGATAGTTTGTTGGAAAGCGAATTGTTTGGACATGAAAAAGGGGCATTTACGGGGGCGCATGCCCGCCGTCTTGGTCGCTTTGAACAAGCCCACAACGGAACCCTGTTTCTTGATGAAATAGGTGATATGAGCATGACGACACAAACCAAAATATTACGTGTGTTGCAGGAAGGTGAGTTTGAGCGTGTTGGCGGTGAAAAAACGATTAAGGTGAATGTTCGGATAGTTGCTGCCACAAATAAAGATTTAGAAGAAGAGGTTAAAAAGAATAACTTCCGCCTGGATCTGTTTTACCGCCTGAGCGTAGTCCCTGTAAATGTACCCCCATTGCGCGACCGAAAGGAGGACATCCCTCTTCTTGCAGAGCATTTCATGAAAAAATATGCAGAAAAAAACCAACAACATATCCGAAAAATATCGCCACAGGTTATTGATTTGTTTATGCGCTATTCCTGGCCGGGAAATATCCGCGAGTTGGAAAATGTGATACAAAGAGCTGTAATACTTTGTAAGGAAGACACGCTTGTTCCGGGTGTACTTCCCGAACACTTTAAAGATATAACTACTGATAAGGCTTCCCTTGGTTCTGTCGACTCTCTTATAGGAATGTCAATAAAAGAGGTGGAAAAAGAGCTTATTCTGAGGACACTCGAACAAACAAACCATAATATTACCCGCACAGCCGAATTATTGGGGATTACCCGCAGAGGACTCCAGTACAAACTCAATGATTTAGGAATTAAATAGTGCGAAAAGTTTTCGCACTTACCATAAAAGTATCCCTTTTACCGTGAAATTATTTCACTCCTAAGATTATCCTATTTCCTCCTTATTTTCTGTAATTACCAGTATATAATACTGTATTAAAGTTAATTACTGTTTATGGCACAGTGCTTGATTAACGCTGTATATACATAAACATAATTAAGATTAAAAAAATGAAACATTATCTTCAAAAAACACTTTTTAGTGTAAGCTTCGATGAAACCATTAATAAAGTATCGGCAGAACTTGAAAAAGAAGGTTTCGGAATCCTGACCAGGATTGATATCCAGTCAACTATGAAAGAAAAACTAAATGTTGATCTTGGAAAATACAAAATATTGGGGGCCTGTAATCCTCTCTTTACACATAAAGCATTACAGGCCAATCACCACATTGGATCGATATTACCTTGTAATGTTGTCGTCATAGAAAAAGATGACGGTACAATTAATGTGTCTGCGGTTAATCCTGAAACCACAATGTGGATTACCGGTCATGCCATAGGTGATAAAGAAATGAAATATGCCGCACGGGATCTTAATCAGAAACTAACCCGTGTATTAAGCAGTTTGTAAAATACGAGTTTTTATATAAGTATTTAATAATGAGATGTTTTAATGATTATTATTGGTTTTTTGGAAAGGGCTCCCTGCTTTCGCTCGTTTTTGTCCTTGTTTTGGTTGGCATATTGGTCTATTTCATAATCCTTTTAATTCAGAAATATAAATTCAGGAATCTTGATTATTCATTAAGCCGGACGAAGTGTCCCAATTGCCACAGTCCGATAGAGGAAACTTATATAAGATGTCCGGAATGCCATTACAAGTTAAAAACTAATTGCAAATCGTGCGGAAAGGTGGTAAAGACCAGCTGGGATATTTGCCCTTACTGCGAAACCGAACTAAGAGCAAATAACACAAACAAAATATAACAAATTTTAAAAAGAAAGAAGGAGCAAATGATGATTTTAATAAATGAAAGTTTAGCTGTTGCGGTAACAATAGCAGGCGGGGAAAGAGATTTTTCAGAAACTCATTCTCATCATAATCATTGGACAAAAAATGCAGATAAACACTGGTGGAACCAAAATGTACATCCTGAATATGCATTATCAGAAACTCAGATTGCAGAAATTAACGTCATACGGTTATGGAATAATGAAAAAATTATACCCATCCAGGATAAGCTGAAAAAGTTAAGAATAGCATTCGATGGTTTGGAAATGAATGTGAAAAATAACTTAAAAAAGTTAAGGCTGTACAGAGTGAAAATATGGAATCTGGAAGATGAGATTTTGGATATAAATAAAAGAACAGAATTACAAATCAGGAAAATTCTCAATAATATTCAATTGGAATTCTTTAGGGCAGGCGGATATGACTGGTGGAGTATCGTTGACAGCTGTTGGTCTTCCGCCTATGACAAGTTACTTAACAGGCATCAGAGAATGATGATGAGTGACCGGGGATTTTCCTGGTGATATTCCGTTTTCTATCGTCGTATTCTATAAAAATAAAATTTATCAAAAATAGTTAAACAAATTTTAAAAACAGGAGGAAATAAAAATGATGAATGCAAATTGTTGGATCGGACACGGTTATTTTTTTGATTGGCCATTGGGCATGATTATGGGGACACTTTTTTGGCTGTTCCTGATTTCGGGGATAGCATATATTATATATCGTCTGCTTAAGACTAAGCCTGGCCATTTTTATCAAAAAGAGACGCCTTTGGATATTCTGAAAAAGAAATATGCAAATGGTGAAATAAATTCCGATGAATTTGAGAAAAGAAAAACAACCATCGCGTCTTAATAACAAGAATATTCATAGTTAATTTTAATTATTTATAAAAAATAAGGAGAAACAAATCATGCTTAAAAAAAATGTAAAATTAGTATTTACGGTAGTCTTAATCGGTTTAATCGGATTCTCATCCCAAACATTCGCACAGGATTATTATTCTTATGACAGTTGGTCAGGGGATGCCGGCATGCAATGGTGGAATAACAATGTCCCACAGGAGTATGCTCTGTCATCAAATCAAATCACGAAGATTAATAAGATTCGTGCAAAAAGCAACAAAAAGATTTTGCCCCTGCAAAATGAACTGCGGTCATTAAGAATGAGGTATGATAGATATGGTTCCGGATCTGATATCCAGAAAATAAAATCGAACAGAAATAAAATTCGTGTACTGGAAGCTAAAATTTCAGGTATTAATCTGGCTACACGCGTACGGATTCAGAAAGTTCTTGGTAAGACTCAGTTAACGTATTTCAATAACGGGGGATATGGCTGGTGGAATATGGCCGACGACTGTTGGTATTCACCAAACACGATGTCTTATGGATCATATGGAAGGGATAGAATGTGGAGGTACCATAACGGATATTGTCGTTGGTAAATATGATAGAAATGGGAAAAGATAGGGATTAATAGAAATTAAATAATAAATCAGAAAAGAATAAAAACCATGAAAAAGTCAAATAATTTAGAAGTAATTGACACAAAACATGTTCTAAGTCAAAATCAGCAAGCATACCACCGGGATCGGCTTAGACGATTGTTAAAAATTGAGGGCATTATTAGTATGTGCCTCGATCACAGAAGTCTATTTGTTGAATACACAGAGGACATCTTAAATGTAATTACAATAAGAAATTTACTGTCGGATATTGGTTTTCCAATGAAAAAACAGTTAATCGAATCTAGCAACGATGTTGTTTTTGCCTGATAACCAAATTAATTTATCACAATTAAAAATTAAATAATATGAAGTACTATTTTCAAAAAACACTTTTTAGTGTGAGTTTCGATGAGGCCATCGAAAAAGTAACAAAAGAACTTAAAAAAGAAGGTTTCGGTATCCTGACCGAAATTGATGTTCAGGCAACCCTGAAGAAAAAATTGAATGTTGATTTCAGGAGATATCGCATACTCGGTGCCTGCAATCCTCCGTTTGCCTACCAGGCCTTACAGGCAGAGCTTCACATTGGAGCCATGCTGCCATGCAATGTAGTTGTTATGGAAAAAGATGATGGCAAAATTAATGTCTCTGCTATTGAACCAATGGCATCCATGATGGCTGTGGGTAATAGCAAATTGAATTCCGTAGCCAAAGAGATTCAGAAAAAATTAGAAAAAGTGATAAATAATTTATAAAGTCAGACCTGGGATTTGTGACGAAATAAAGTGATGGGGCTCGTTTAAAAAGAGATTGCGGGTTTTCAAAGCGCAAAAATGACAAGCTAAAACCGTTAGATTATTTCGTTACAATTTCTTAGTGATAATCTCTAAAATTCAAACTTATGAAGACAATTATCATCACCATTGCCCTCGGACTTATTATGCTGCTGTACGGTTTTACTGTCTACAAGCCAGCGGAAGTACAAAATATTCCAAATCAGGATACGGCAACCGTTATCACGGGAGCTGCGCTCTTCCAAAAAAACTGTGCAGTTTGCCATGGTGTTGACCTCAGTGGTCATCCGCCGGCTTTCCCATCGTTGAAAGAGGTGAAAACACGAATGACAAGGACACAGATCGCTGACTTGTTGAAAACAGGCCGCAACAACATGCCTTCGTTTTCATATTTGTCTGATGCGGAAAGGCAGGCGCTGACGGGCTTTCTGTATGGCGAAAAGACAGAAAGCCGCGTACAGACTCAGCTTACGCCCGAAGAACAGGGCAGAAACCTTTTCGTAGCCAATTGTGCCCGGTGCCACAAAGCCAAACCCGGCGACCCACAACCTTCAGGTCAGAGCAGAATGGGCATGCGTCCGCCCGTGCTGGCCGGTGTCACCCGGTATTTGGATATCCCCCGTTTTGAGGCGGTTTTGAATATGGGGCCTTGTTATATGCCCTCTTTT
>CAYLSW010000110.1:0-7057 GCA_964386145.1 uncultured Lentimicrobiaceae bacterium
TATTATGTCAAAGAAAATTTTTGTTGGGAATATTGCATGGAGTGTCACAGAAGATGATCTTAATACAGCTTTTTCCCAACATGGAGAAATTGAAGATCTCGTTATCTTGAAAGACAGGTACACTCATCGATCAAGAGGTTTTGGCTTTGTTACTTTTGTTCATGACGAAGATGGTGAGAAGGCAGTTGAAGCTCTGAATGGTTATAACCTGAATGGTCGTGATTTGGTAGTCAATGAAGCCAAACCGCCGAGAAAAGAACGGTATTAGAAATACCCTGTTTTCGTAAAATTTTATAAAGTCATTTCTAAACTCACCGAAGGGTGAGTCTTATGGATGACTTTATTTTTTTGTTTCGGAAAGTAAGAGTCTTTTCTCAGGATATTGGTGTACTCTTTGTAGAATATTTGCTTTTGCTGAGATATGGATAATATATACGTAGCATTCTTCCATAAACAAAAAAAAGCGCCCTGTTCTGGCGCTTTTAAGCGGTCCGGACGGGACTCGAACCCGCGACCCCCTGCGTGACAGGCAGGTATTCTAACCAAGCTGAACTACCGGACCAATATTTTTATGTACTTCCCTTAAAATTGGGACTGCAAAAATAAAGGCTTTTTTTAAAACCGCAAGCATTTTTCAAATATTTATTTTTGTCTGAGGTCAAACGTAACAGCGCCTGTCTCCCTTAAGTTTATATAGTTTATATGCAGTAACTTAGCCTGTTTTTCAAGACTTCTTACCGCCCAATTAGAGAGCGAAGCATCCAAAATGATTTGTCTGAAGTTTATCGATTTTGCTATTTCCATTAGTTTTGTTTTTCCCGGGGAGCGGCAAATCAGATAATCTACCCTGATTTTCTTGTGCAACTCTGGGTATCGGAACTTTTCTTGAGGCGGAACATAAAACTTCAGTGAGCTCATTTGGCCAAATCCCATTCTGTAATAAACAAAATCGGTATGAAAATTCTGTGAAAGCGGATGGCTGTTTTCCGCCAGTCCCAATGTGACACGGTTGTTTTTCAAAGAATAATCCAATTCTGATGGACTGGTTATCGCCAGTGAATCTGCCAGGAGGATATGCCTTTTCCCAGTAATGAGGTCGATAGCCGTGTGATGCCTTAGGGAATAAATGATAATCTTATCTTGCCGTTGTAGTTGAACCTGCCGGATAGTTTGTATCCCAAGCAGCAGAACCAGCGTAGCAAGTGCTGGTGTGAGCATGTGCAGGTTTTTGTGAACAAAAAGGTAATAACACCAAATTAGAAGTGCAAAGATGAGCAGTACTTTGAACCATGGAAAATAAAGGTCGTAAAGGGCCGAAAAGGGCATGGATGCAACAAACCTGACAATAACGATGAGTACATGAATCATTTTTGCCAATACGACGGCCAGCAGATGGTTGACAACAGGTATCCATGACAGGCTTAAAAATGCCAGGCCTGAGAAAATGATAAGATAGGAGAGGACAAATACAGCAAGATTGGTCAGTAGGAAATAGAGTGGAAACTGATGAAAATAGTGCGCAGCAATAGCAAAGACTCCCATCTCAGCAGAAAAAGACACGACCAATGCAGCCCATATCGTCTGAAATATTTTGTTGTTGAAATACACTGATTGATATAGGGGAAAATAAAACATCAAAATACCTGCAACAGCGGCATAGCTTAGCTGAAATCCCACATCGAAAAGTAACAGCGGATTCAGTAGCAACAACAGAAAAGCCGAAGCAGCAAGGATGTTGAAATTTTCATAGCCCCGCCTGAAAATATCGGCAAGAATGAAGAGTGAAATCATGGTTGCAGCGCGAGACACGGAAGGAGAAAGGCCGGTGAGCAGAGCATACGACCATATCACAAGTATGAGTAGTACATTACGGAGGTAATCTCCGTTTTTGAAACGCAGTAGAAAACGAAATAGAAAACTGAATATCAGAAAGATAATACCCACATGCATCCCGGAGACAACCAAAATATGAACAGCACCTGCTGCGGTAAAATCCTGATGTAAGTCCGGCGCAATGAGTTGGCCGTAGCCTAGCAGAATGGCTGCGGCAACAGCATATTCGTCATGGCTAAGCCCCTGTGACCGGAGACTTCGTAATAGATTGTTTCGCCAGCTGGAAAAAACTGCAGGTAACAAAAATCCGGCCTGAGCAGGTAACAGCTTCCAACTCTTTTTATCTATAAATACCCTATACCTGATACCTCTGTCTTGCAAAAAGCGGCGGTAATCAAATTCCCCAGGATTTTTAGGCGCTTCCAGAGGACTCATTTTTCCATGGAAAATGAGGAAGCTCCCCAAATGTATTCCCACAGGCAACGTATCTGTTTTCAGGTATGCCAATACTTTTACCCTGTGGGGAAAAACGCTGTCGTGGTCGGTACGTTTGACGATTTTCAGGATAAATTTCACCGTTTTGGCTCTTTGCATTGGCTCGGTGACAAGTTTTCCTTCCCAAACAGCCTGGGGGTTTTCATCCAACTTTACCCGGCTCTGTCTGATTTGCTGAACAGTGAGCGTCAAGCCGGCAATAAACAGAGCGATATTGAATATTAGTCCGGCTACCCAGCTGTATTTGAACGATTTGATACGGTTGGCTATAACTGCTGATACCGATGTTATAAAAACCAAAAGGAATATGAGGTCTCTTAAGGGAAGTTGTTTGTCTGCAAACCAGTATTGAGCGACCAGAATACCGGAGGCAAAAAACAGAAGAATACGCAGAAAAGGGCGGCCACGCCAGAACATGGGTTTGCTTGTTAGTCAGGACAATAGTACGAAAAATTTTTGGAAAAGGCAAAAATAACAAGTCTGCTTTGCAGAAAGTATTAAATTTGAAGACAAGTAGAAATGTTTGACTGCTTGTAAATGATGCGCTTTGGTATGCCTCAGCCGAAACTTCGGTAAACAAAAATATTATGTATTTCAGGATTAAACTATTGAGTGCAAATTCAGATAAGGATAAAATACAAAAATTATGTTTTCTTACATTTTTATGAAAATACTGGAGAGTCGCCCTGAAAGGTATGATACCGGAATTAACTTTTTGTCGGGCGGCCACGCTGTGAAAATCAGGAAACAGATTGTGAGGGAGTCTGTAAAGCCCGGAATGAATGTGCTGGACATTGGGTGTGGAACAGGTTTGCTGATGGAAGCCGTGGCAAAAGCTGGTGCCGAAGTAAAAGGAGTTGATATTTCGGAAGGGATGTTGGGAGTGGCACAAAAGCGCATTGATAAAGGTGGATTACAAGATAAAATTACAATCTATAATGCTGGTGTCGTGGAAATTGACACCCTTTTCCCTGAAGGTAGTTTTGATTTGATTGTTTCGACTTTGGTTTTTAGTGAACTCTATTCAGAAGAAAGAGCCATGGCCTTGTATCAAATAAAAAAGCTGTTAAAACCAGACGGAAAACTAGTGATTGCCGGTGAAGTTCAGCCGGATAATACTTTGAAACGGGTGGCTCATTTTTTTGTCAGGCTACCTTTGGCCATGATAACCTATCTCATAGCTCAAACCGGGACAAAACCGCTCGCCCACTTGCCGGAAGAGGTTACCCGATCAGGTTTCCTGCTTCTGAAAGAAGAATATTCATTTCTTGATAGTTTTCTCCTGCTGTCTGCAGGCAACAAGAAGAACAGCAATTTTGACAAATTTGAGTTGCCGCTTGTCAAACAGCCCCAAGAAGATTTTTCAATGATTAAATCTGTTTGGGATTATGTGGGACGATGGTTCCCAAATCCTGTTGAACCCGGACTTCGTATTATGGGGAATCCCGATAGGGATTCGCCGGTTGTGCTTACCTCCAATTTTCATCTTACCGTAAGGCGGGTTGAGAAATCCCTTAAAAAGGAAAATCTGTTTTTGTTAGTTGCCCCGACAAATGGTATTAATGTCTGGTGTGCTACAGAAGGTGGTGACTTGAATACGCATTCTGTCATAACAGCCATTAAAACAAGTCGGTTAGATGAAAGAGTTGACCATAATAAAATCATTCTCCCACAATTTTCCGCTCCCGGAATAGACCTTGCACTTTTGCAAAGAGAAACCGGCCGGAAAGGATTTTTCGGCCCTGCTTATGCAAGAAGTATTCCGGAGTACCTAAAAGACCACAACTCTGTTTTTCAGAACAATAAAGCTGATTTCTCTCTTCCTTTCCGGTTGGAGATGTTACTTTCAATGAATTTCATTATTTGGTTTGTTGTGGCTGCTGTTTTCCTGTTTGCCGCCCCGAAATTAATTTTGCCGGTGAGTATTTATTTCTGGTTCACAGGCTTGGTTCTTTATGCCGGCTATCCGGTAATTCCCGGGAAAAGCGGCTGGCTCAAAGCCGGCGTACTTTCAATGATAGAAGTTCTTTTTATTGCCCTTTATTCGTTTTTTATCTTAAGAATTCCTCTGTTATCCTATTGGAAAATCATGCTTGGTATTACAGCCATCAACCTGTGGCTTGGTTTCGATTTAAAAGGAATTGTTGCCGGTTATCCATCTGAAGCGGAATGGTTAATGAGAAGACTCGGGATGAAATCTTTCGGACATATTTTTTCTGCAGAAAAGCAAAATGAAGGGATTATCCAACAGGATATCAACATCTGTACGAATTGCCAAATTTGTTTAATGGTCTGTCCCAAAGGAGTATATAATATTGAAGAAAATAAAAATATAAGGATAAAGAACCCGGAAGAATGTTTTGCCTGTAATGCTTGTGTAACGCAATGTCCGGAAAATGCTTTACAATTGAAGGGGTGAATTTACCTTTGTCTGACATGGCAGGATATCAACACTGGTTCTGTGATGCCATCATCCCCATTCCGCGTAAAACTCTTTTAGAAATTGTTCCATAAACCGGTGTCGTTCTTCCGCCAGTTGCTTTCCGGTATTGGTGTGCATCATCCCTTTTAGTAGTAGTAATTTCTCGTAGAAATGGTTTATGGTTGTGGAAGTTGACTTTTTGTACTCAGCGCTGCTCATTCCTTTTTTGTATGGGATATCGGGATTATACATTTCCCGGTTTTTAAATCCGCCGTAACTGAAAGCACGGGCAATACCTATGGCGCCAAGAGCATCCAGCCGGTCGGCATCTTGCACAATCTGCAATGCGGGAGAATCGTCATCCGGCTTTTCATCGCGGTTTTTAAAAGAGACAAAACGGATAATATTCAATATTTTGCTGATAATATCTTCCGGCAGGCTGAGCGATTGTAGAAAATGTTTTGCTTTCTGCGGTCCAACAGTTTCATCGCCATTATGGAATTTGGCATCGGCGATGTCGTGCAGCAAAGCCCCGAGGCTGACCACAAAGAGGTCGGCTTTTTCCTTTTCAGCAATATGCGCCGCCAGTTTCCAGACCCGGTAAATATGCCACCAGTCGTGACCACTTTCGGCACCAGCGAGTTCTCTCTTTACAAAGGTAACCGTCTGTTCAATGATTATTTCTTCGCGTGGGTTCACAAGATGACTAATAATATTTGATGGCGGCATAACCAACCCAGTGATGGTCGTCTGCCGGAGCTGTAACGCCCATACGCAGATCGCTCACCGGAATAGGTTCCCGCTCAATACTGGTGGAATAGCCGATGACCTGTCCGTGCAACGGTTCGTTGTAAAGTATTTCACTTAACTTATTGATGGTGAGTAGCCCCAAAGGGACAGAATAGCGACCGCACCATGTCCATTTGTACTTGTGATAGTCGCTTTTCTCTACGGTCAGGTTGCAAAACTTATGAATCATCCCTTCGGTAATGTAACCGCTTATGGTATGCATAACTTCCAATTCCTGACCCTTGGTGTGGGCGTAGCTGGTGCAAACTGTGCCAAAAAAGGCATAGTTCTTCCCGCCCCAGCCTACGTCTCCATAGTGTACTGCATCGCTCGAAAGGATAAAAGCATAATCTTTTCCCCATTGCATATTTTCTGAGGCAGTCGCTTTTTTAATGGCTTCAGCAAGTGGTTTTGCTATGGTTTTCATGCGGTCAAACGACATGTAGGGAACCAGAATTGAGATGATCTGCACCTTAGGATTGAAATATTGCAACCACGGAATCATGGCTTCCACCGAATGTTCCATGGCTTGCATTGAATCGTTCACCTGATAAAGACCTTTGGGCAGGTTTTTCATGATTTTTTCCCGCAGGTTGGAAACTTTCACATTGCCAAAAGGCCCTTTCCAATAATCATACGAGTCGAAGATAATCTGGTTTTCCAAATGTAACTTTTTGGCTTTGTGTGCCACACCGAAGATGATGACAGTTTTGGCTTTAACCTGCTCCAACGTAGCCGGATAGAGGTAACCTACATAAGCGTAATCATCATGGGGGCAAAGCACTGCTTTGGTGGTTTTTCTGATTAAGTATTGGGTACTGCTTTTCAGCTGCTCGCCCTGGTATTTTTTGATACGACTCATAATGCTGTCCATCTGCCAGCCATACTGAGCAAAACCAACGGTATCCACAAGGTGCGAACGGATTTTAGTTTGATGCGTCATATTCTTACAGGAATCAATAGTGGCAAAAATCAAAATTACAGATAATAGGATAAGTATTGGTTTTTTCATATTTAATTTTTTTACAAATCTATGAAATTGTGTTCATGTTTTGGCATTTGCCCTGTTCCTTCTGTAAATATTCCCTTCAGATGGCTGGCTCTTTGTTAAATTCTTTGCGTAGCTATAAAAAACAAAACTCAAATAAGTACCAAATAATGAATTCAAATAAACCTGAATTTTACTGATTTATTTTCAGAGTACTCCCCAAAAATTAGTTCACCGGGGTAACTTGAAAAAACAAGGATTGATATTTATTTTCACCTTAAAAAACCACGTCCTTTGGGGCTAAGGGATTGTAACAAAATAACCTGACAGTTTCGGCTTGTTCTTTTGTGCTTTTTCTTCGTTGCAAAAGTTTTAAATTCACCCCGTGAAATAATGGCTTTGCTATTTCACAGGGTAAACAGTGGTTATTCGCAACCCTTTCCTGCAAGCTGGCTCGTTCGCTAAAAATGTTTACTATACATCACACGGGATAAATTAGGACATTTTCATTTTTAAAAAACTGGAACTTC
>CAYLSW010000111.1:0-7027 GCA_964386145.1 uncultured Lentimicrobiaceae bacterium
AGCGTCCACGCTTGAGTCTCGACAACCAAGTTTATCCCTCCGGAGTAGTTTAGTTTGCCACTGCTATGTGCTCTCCCATCAGCACCTGCGATTCCAGATGATTGCGGGTATTTCTCAGTAAATCGGCATCGATGGTGATTTTCCCTTTTTTGAAAAGCAGTATGATGGAAGAACCGCCAAACTTAAAATAGCCCGCTTCTCCACCTTTTACAGCAGTATCCCCGCGATGGGTACGGATAATGCTTCCCACGAAAGTGGCACCGATTTCAGACATCAGCACAGGGCCGAATTTTTTGGAATGAATGATATGGTATTCCCTTTTGTTTTCACAAAAAATCCGGATGTCCTGTCGAAGTGCTATGGGGTTCACCGAATAATAATCGCCTTTGATTTTTACAACAGGTGAAAGCCTGCCACTCACCGGGAAATGAAAACGATGATAGTCTGCCGGACTTAACCGCAGGAGTATTAGGCTGCCGGCAGCATAAACCTGCGCCAGTGAATCGTTTCGCAAAAAATCATGCAGGTTCATGAGGTAGCCTTTGACAATAAAATTTTGATATTCAATGTTTCCCCAGGCCTGTATTTTTCCGTCACCGGGCGAGATAACCACATTTTTATTGGTGTCAATCTTTCTTGCTCCCGGTTTTAATTTCCGGATAAAGAAATCGTTAAAAGATTTGTAATCTTTCTTTTGAAAGTCATTCATGTTGATATGATACTTTCGGATAAACGGGGCAATTTTGTTAACCGAGCCGGATTTATCCATCCGTTTTCCATACCATTCGGAAGCAAATTTACGCTTTACAACGGCTTGTAGTGAAAGTTCCCCCACAGGGTTATTGTAGAGCCAAAAAAGCCAGCCTCCTGCCATAACCCGTTCCGTTTTTACCTGTGCCGTTGCCCTGTCCACATAACGGATGGGTTGTGGCTTTTGAAAGGGATAAAACGCAAGAACCACCAAAAAGATGACCAAAGCCAGAATAAACCGTTTTTTGTCTGTATGAATGCCTTTCATGGGATTTATTTTTCAGGTAAAGATAGGAAATTCAGGGTTATTACTTTATTGCTGAAATGTATATGATGCGCACTATTTGCCTAATTATACCTAATCAAATTGTGAGTAACTGATTCGTGCATTTATAAATCAAGTATCCCAAAAAATTCATTGTAAGGAGTATTCAAATCAATAAACTGAAATTCCGAAACAGCTTTTTATTTTAGAAGGTTGTAAATTATTAAGCTTTCTGTATCAGAAGATGGATAAAACTCAACTATATTTCCATCTGTTGATAATTTTGTATTTCAGTGCTGAACAGATGTTTACATTTCACGCAAAGACCGCAGAAAGGAATTTACGCTAAGATCGCAAAGCCTATTAATCATCCCCTTCCCGCCCGAGGCAGGACAAGTTGTGTGTCGAATTTATTCGTCATGGATGTTTCAACAAATAATTTCGGGCCCGTATTTAAAGGATTTCCCTGTAAACATCCACATATCCGTCAATCATTTTGTTCATGCTGAAATTATCCATGGCATGTTGGCGGCAATCCGTACGTCGGATATTTTCGATGTCAGGCAAAACGGCTGCCGCTTCATCGATGGTATGGACTAAAAAGCCTGTTTTGCCATCCTCAATCAGCTCGGGCATGGAACCTCTGTTGAAGGCGACCACCGGTGTTCCGCACATCATGGCTTCGGCCACGCTGAGGCCAAAAGGCTCTTCAAAACTAATGGGATGTAATAAGGTGTATGCTCCGCCGAGCAGCCTGTCGCGCTTTTCCGGTCCGGAATTGCCCGCATAAATGACATGTTTGTCATCCAGATAGGGTTTCACTTTTGCCCTGAAATATTCTTTATCCTGTATCAGCCCGGAGATGATAAGACGCCTGCCGGCTTTCCGGGCAATCTGAATGGCTTCGAAAGTTCCCTTTTCGGGATGTATCCGGCCGAAATAAAGCAGGTAATCATCCGGTTTTTCCTGAAAATGAAATCCTTTGGGTTTGATGCCGTTATAAACAGTAGCTATGTAATCCAGCTCCTGGCTCCGGTCAGAATTACTGATGGAGACATAATAAGTAGTATCGTTATATTTTTTATAAACCGGAAGTATCTTCGGTGAAGAAAATCCATGGATGGTTGTCACCATGGGTTTTTTAATAAGTCGTGAATAGGTCAGCGGCAGAAAATCGTAATTGTTGTGCAGGATGTCAAACCGGTGCGCCATTTCCATGAAATGAGATATGTGCAGGCATTCACATACTTTGGCATCCATTTCGGGATGTTCGCCGTAAGGCCGCTCGCAAACCGCTTCTAATTTTCCACTGGTAACGGAATCTGCTGTGGCAAAAAGTGTGACATCATATCCTCTTTCCACCAACCCTTCCGCAATGTTGGAGGCAATCTGTTCCCAGGGACCGTATTTTTGCGGTGGTGTTCGCCAGCAAGCCGGCGATAAAACGGCTATTTTTATGTTTTGCATGGTTCTGATATTAGAATTGTGATATTTGAATAAATAATTTGGTGTCCTGCGTCAAGCGGAGTTAAAAAAGCCAGGCTGACGGCTTTGCTATTATGCGACAACTCCACCAAATCAATCATATCGGACAAAAACTTAAATATTCTTTCCGTTAAATCAAACTTCTCCATTTTGCCCTAAATCAGATTTCTACTCTCAACTTACTGAATCCCTTGTGGCCTTTCTCATTTTTGTTAAGCAAAGTTGTACTAAATCTTCAATACAGGCTGTTCCCGTGCACATCACCGTGTCGGCACCGCCCCAGTAAAGGCGAACCTTGCCATCGTCTTCTGGGACAGCCGCACAGCTAAACACTACATTATGCACATACCCGGTAATCTCCCACGGGTCTTCCGGCTGGAGAATCCAGTCGTCGCCCACGCCAATGATTTTCGATGGGTCCTGCAGGTCGTGTAAAGCCACTCCCAGCCGGTAAACGCTACCGTCCATGGTGGGGAAAACACCGTGATAAATACTCAGCCACCCTTTTTCGGTTTTGATAGGCGGCGCTCCGGGGCCAATTTTCATTTCGTCCCAATGATAAGGCAAAGGGTCCATAATCAGTTTGGAATCGCCCCAATAGCGCATATCTGGTGAATAGGATATCCAAATAGACCAGGGATTGATTTCCGAATGTGGACGGTCGAGTCGGGCATAAAGTCCGTTAAACTTTTCAGGAAAGATAACTACGTTCCGGTAATCGGCCTCTGTGATCATGGAGAAACGTTCTACCGTTTCAAAATCACGGGTTTTGGCCAGCCCGATACGGATGCCATGCGGCGAGTAGGCACTATATGTAATAAGGTATTCTCCATCAATGAAAGTAATGCGAGGATCTTCGATGCTCCACGCTTCATAGTCCTGATACGGGCTTTTGTCGCCAGGAGTCATAAACGGCTTCTTCCTAACTTTAAAATCAACACCGTTATTGCTGTCGGCAATACCCAGAATGCTGCGGCCGTTATGCAAATGCGACCGGAAAATCATAATGTACTTTCCCTTGAATTTCACCACAGCGGCGTTGTGCACTGTTACTACGGGATATGGCACATCGTCTTTTGTAAGGATTGGATTTTGAGAATAACGGGTTATAAGTTCCATCTTTTCTGCTTTCTATCAAATGTATTTTTCTTTTTCAAAAGCCTCAAGCACGGTCAGGTGAGATAATAAATAGGCCAGCAGGCTTTCGGCTCCCTGGTTTCGGTTTACGCCCTCTTTTTCCAGTCCGTCGCAGCAGCCTTTGGTTTCGTAGTCGAACAGCGGAATGCGCAAATCATTCTCGCCGAAAAACCACATGAAGGCGGTAAACATTTTATGGAGATAATCTTTTTTGTTTTCGGTAACGAGATAGGCTTTTTCGTACATAAGCACCATGGCCATAGCATCAACGGGTTGTTGGGCAAATCTTGCACGTTTTCCCCCTTTATTGTACCACCCATCGTTTCCTATTAGTGCGAAATGATCACCTTTGAAAGTAATATTTTCCAAGAAGCTCATACTATCTTCGGCTACTTTCAGGTATTTGCTTTGCTCCGTTTTTTCATAAGTACAAAACAACGCGGCAGGCAATAATCCGTTGTCGTAAGTCAAAGTCGGCTCAAACCACTGCCAGTCAGAAGTGCTCTCTTTTTCAAAGGCATCTGTCAGTTTATCAGCCAGACCCGACATCATACTGATCATTCCTTCATCGTAAGGAAAGTGTTCGAGAAAATGGGTGATGCCTATTAATGTATTAGCAATTCCACGTATGCTTCTCAAATCATTAAAAATACCGAACGACTGGTTAAAAAGTTGCCGGGCTAATTGAAAAGAAGCATCGTTGGGAGAATGGGCCAACAGAAATCCCAAAGCCCAGATAGTTCTTCCAAAGGCATCTTCAGAACTTTTTTTGTCGAGAAATGTATGATTATAACTGAGAAAATTCCGGAAAGAGCCATCCGGATTTTGCATGTAATTAATATAAGAAAGGTAGGTGGTCAAAAAGTCAAGTGCTTCCGGCGCTTTTTGTCTTTCATAAATCTTATTCATTACTAGCAATGCCCGCGCATTATCATCAAGGCAATAGCCATGTCTGTAATCGGGAATATTATACCGGGCATGCTGCAAGATTCCAGTGGTATCCGTCATTCGTCTTACATGGCTTAAATTTAGTGTGGGCAAAAGGGTCGGGTCAATGATTTTTTCATTGCGTATTCCGGGTTTACGGTATTTTTTCACGGCGAGTTCCGCTGCTTTTAGATATTTTTTTCCCTGCAATGGCCAGGTTCTTTTCTGTCCATAGGCGTACGCACGTTGGCGCATGGTTTTCATTCTGTCGGGATGTTCCAATAAATCAAGTAATACGTTGG
The DNA here is from genome assembly GCA_964386145.1 of uncultured Lentimicrobiaceae bacterium. Lineage (GTDB taxonomy): Bacteria > Bacteroidota > Bacteroidia > Bacteroidales > F082 > Sulfidibacterium. Next base: position 4,867 of record CAYLSW010000111.1, read on the forward strand.
TTAGTTCTTCGTGATCATTAAACGGGAAGAGTTGTCCCCGCTCTTTGTCAAGTAATTCCACTGCATGCCAGTATGGCGTAGAAACCACCGCAGCGCCTGAACCGACGGAATACATCAGTGTTCCGCTGGTAATCTGAGTTTCGTTGGGATATGGGGTAATGTAAATGTCGGTAGCGGAAAGATAAGCACACAAATCAGGTTCATCAAGGAAGCTGTCGATAAATACCACATGCTTTTCGAGATTGTTCTTTTGCACCAGTCTCTTCAGAAAATGGCGGTATTCCTCGCCCGAAACTTTTACTACTTTCGGATGTGTTTTCCCCACAATGAGGTAAACTACATTTGGAAATTTTTCCACCACTTTGGGAAGTGCACGAATTGCGGTTTCGATACCCTTTCCTCTGCTAAGCAAGCCAAAGGTCATCATAGAGATTTGACCTTCCAAATGAAATTTATGTTTGTATTGTGCATGATTGTTGTAGTCGAATACAGGAAAGCCATGTTCAATAACATTTATTTTTTTTCGCGGAATTTGGTAAATATCTATTAGAAAATTAACTGCCATTTTACTCATTACCACAATTTTCTCCGCTTGCTTACCAATTTCGGAAAGAATGGCCTTTTCGCTAAAGGAAGGCTCTTTTAAAACTGTATGAAAGGTAACAAGCAAAGGCACTTTCAGTCGATGGAGCAATGGCAGGATATAAACACCGCTGTTGCCGCCAAAAATCCCAAACTCATGCTGCAAAATACAGATATCAGCCGAATAATTAATAAAGTCTGCGGCTTTCAAATAATCTTTCTGATGGCTTTCGTGAATTGTGTATTTCACAATATCGGGATAAGCATAAGCACCTTCTTTATCGGTCATGGCCACCACAAAAATAGGGGCATCTTCTTTATTACTTTGGGTTTGTTTCGGAAACGTACGGATAAGGTTTTCGGTAAAAGTTGCAATGCCGCATTCGCGCGGTGGATAGGTTGTTATGATAGCTGCTTTCATAGATTCTCCGATTTTTTTATTAGATGAAAATAATTGCCAAAAGTACCAAAATTTAGCAAAAGCCATACTTATTAAACAGATAGATTCCTTAAATATTCTAAATTTTGGATAACACGGATGAGAAAGTGTTTGGGTTTTCGGCTTATCTTTGCAATACAAATTGCACTATGTCGGAAATAGCAAATAACAGAAAAATTTATAGTCTGTTGGAAATATCATCAGGCATCAGCCGGGCCATTAGCCACGCTTTTCCTGATTATTACTGGGTGAAAGCAGAAATTACCAAACTCAATTTTTACCCAAAGAGCGGACATTGCTATCCTGATCTTGTGGAAAAATATAACGGTCTGATTAAAGCACAAATCAGAGCCAATATCTGGGCAGGGAACTATAATAAAATCAATCAGAAATTTAAAGCTGTAACCGGCGAACCATTGAAAGACGGATTGAAAATCCTATTTCTTGCCAAAGTGGGCTACCACGAGCATTACGGACTGGCACTGAACATTGTAGATGTGGAACCTGCTTTTACACTGGGCGAAATGGCACGCGAAAAACAGCTGACTGTTGAGCGGCTGAAACAGGAAGGCCTTTTTGAGGAAAATAAAAAGCGCCAGTTACCTTTGTTGCCTAAACGTATTGCTATCATTTCGGTGGAAACCAGCAAAGGCTACAGCGACTTTAAAAACGTGTTGCAAAACAATACCTCGCATTACCGGTTTATGCTTTCGCTGTTCCCGGCACTGCTGCAGGGCGATGGCGCCGTAAGCTCCATCACCGAACAAATGGATGTCATTGCTTCCCGTTGCGATGAGTTTGATGTGGTAGCCATTATCCGAGGCGGCGGCGGTGAGGTGGGACTGAACGCTTACGACAATTACCACCTTGCTAAAACTGTTGCTGTCTGTCCGCTTCCTGTGATAACGGGTATAGGCCATTCTACCAACCTGACCGTAGTCCAGATGGTGGCTTTTGCCAATAAAATTACACCTACCGAAGCAGGTCATTTTCTGATTCAGCAGTTCCACAATTTTGCCGTAAGGCTCGCTGATGCCGAAACAAAAGCAGCACGATATGCCATAGAAATATTAACTGCAGAAAAGCAACATCTTTTGCAATTGACAAAAATGTTTGCGGTGCATACCCGAAACCTTTTTA
>CAYLSW010000112.1:0-6898 GCA_964386145.1 uncultured Lentimicrobiaceae bacterium
ATATAGCTCTGTATTGAGAATTTGGTGGGACATCAAAAAACCTCCCGCTTTTTATGCCTTAGCAGGGATAAAATCACAAAAAAACGAACCCCGGATCTCAAATGGTTTTCAAATTAGAATTTTCTAAACGTCAGATAACAGTCTGATCGTTTTTTCAACAGTCTGAATGAATTGAAATTACAAACAAAGGAGGCGATGCTATAATAGTCTGTTACTTTTCGGAAGTTTGAAGATTGTTTTTTTCGATTTGTTATTTCTTGAATTTTGCCCACAGAATCAATAATATTCCTTACTTTTGTTTTTTGATTAAAAAATCTGGTACTGAATTTCAAACACTAAAAACCCTGTTATCATGTGCGGAATTGTCGCTTATCTCGGGCCTAAAGATGCCTATCCCATTCTGATAAAAGGCTTACACCGGCTTGAATATCGCGGATACGACAGTGCCGGAATAGCCCTGCTCAACAAGAAACTCTCCGTTTACAAAACAAAAGGAAAAGTTTCGGAACTGGAAAATTTTATTTCCGGTAAGAATTTAAACGGACATGCCGGAATAGCCCATACCCGCTGGGCCACCCACGGAGAGCCTAATGCTATCAACGCCCATCCACATTTCTCACAAAATAAAAAGCTGGCTGTTATCCATAACGGCATTATCGAAAATTATGCCTCTCTGAAAAAAACACTTATCGGGCGTGGTTATCATTTTGATTCGGATACGGATACCGAGGTGCTTATCAACCTGATAGAAGACATACAGCTTAACGAAAAAACAGAGCTGGAAGAAGCTGTACGCATTGCCCTGAACCAGGTTACGGGCGCCTATGCCATTGCTATTCTTTCGGAAGACAATCCCGACTCAATGATCGTAGCCCGCAAAGGCAGCCCTATGGTAATCGGTGTGGGTGAAGACGAATTTTTTGTGGCTTCCGATGCCACTCCGTTTGTGGAGTACACCAAAAAGGTAATCTACATGGAAGAAGAAAATGTAGCTATCCTGCGCAGAGGCAATGAAGTAGACTTGAAGACTATCAAAAACCAGAAAAAAACGCCCTACATCGAAGCACTTGAAATGGACCTTAACCAACTGGAAAAAGGGGGCTTCGACCACTTTATGCTGAAAGAAATTTTTGAGCAACCGCGCTCCATAAAAGACAGTATGCGGGGACGATTGCACCCCGACAAGGGCATTATTTCGCTGGGCGGCTTAAAAGATTATGAGCAAAAATTAATCAATGCAAGACGCATCATCATTATTGCCTGCGGCACTTCATGGCATGCCGGCCTGGTGGGAGAATACCTGTTAGAAGACCTCGCACGTATTCATGTTGAAGTGGAATATGCTTCCGAATTTCGCTACCGCAACCCCATTATTGATGAAAAAGATGTGGTGATTGCCATTTCGCAATCAGGTGAGACTGCCGACACATTGGCGGCTATCCAGCTGGCTAAAGAAAAAGGCTGCACAATTCTTGGCATCTGTAATGTTGTAGGCTCTTCCATAGCCCGCTTAACAGACGCCGGTTCTTATACCCACGCAGGGCCGGAAATAGGGGTGGCTTCCACAAAAGCTTTTACCGCACAGGTGACGGTGCTCACACTACTAGCCTTGCGGCTGGCACAATTAAAAGGAACTATTCCGACTTCCCGTTGGATGCAGCTGGCACACGAACTTGATGGTATCTCCGATAAGGTAGAAAAAGCATTGAAAAATGACGGCTTGGTTAAATATATCGCACAGGAATTTAAAGATGCCACTAACTTTCTTTATCTCGGTCGCGGTTATAATTTCCCGGTAGCACTGGAAGGAGCGCTGAAACTGAAAGAGATTTCCTATATCCATGCAGAAGGTTACCCTGCTGCAGAAATGAAACACGGGCCTATTGCCTTGATTGACAAAAACATGCCTGTTGTTTTTATTGCAACTTCCAATGGTATTTATGACAAGGTAGTGAGCAATATTCAGGAAGTGAAGGCAAGAAACGGCCAGGTCATTGCTATCGTTACCGAAGGGGATGAGGTCATTAAGAATCTGGTAGACTACGCCATTGAAATTCCTAAAACGGATGAAATTTTTACGCCGCTGCTGGCCAGTATACCATTGCAAAAACTGGCTTATCATATTGCCATCCTGAGAGGTTGTAATGTAGATCAGCCACGAAACCTCGCCAAATCCGTAACAGTAGAGTAAAGTTTAGGAATAGGGGTATTTTGTCTGGTTTCCCCTGCTATCGACAGAATATCTTATGACCGGAGTTGTCAGGTGTCAAAAGAAAATAATGCGAATTCTGAGCGTTCCGGCGGAATGGCATATTCTGATTTCTAAAAAGTACAAAAACAGTACTTCACGGTATTATCTTCATTTGTACCGCTAACAAGGATATCCTGTTGCCATTGTTTATCACTTATGGTACATCAAAATTTTGTCGCCAACACGGCGGCCTTTTTAAATTGCATGACCTTGCCGTTTTGGTCAAAAACTTTGACATAAAGTACATAAATACCAACGAGCGCCCTGGTGCCGTCATCTTTCAACCCATCCCACGAGACAACACCATTAGTACCAACATATTCATTGTTTTCCAACCTGCGAACCAGCTGCCCTGAAGTGTTGAAAATGGTAATTGTCATGGTATTGCCGGATGTTTCAAATTTGTATTTGATGTGCAGGACATCCTGATACCCATCGTTATCAGGAGAGAAAATTTCAGGATCAACGTCAATCTCTCCGCTGATGGAGTCGGGATTTACACTTACAGATTGTGAATTTCGATAACCCGGTGTCCCGAAACCAACACTTTCTGCCGCCGAGTGCCAGTTGTTTGGATCGTTGGTTTTACCCTCTGCACTCACTCGTTCCAGCGCCACACCCTGCGTATAATTCAACAAAGGGTATTGCATTTTTTCCGAATAATCAAAAGCGTCTGTCTTATGCAATTGCCTGAACAACAATACGCTTCCTTTGTCTTTGCCAAGAGCAGGAAAAGGTGTAACCCGCATAAAAGCATGTGGGTTTTTGGTGGCATATTGTGCTTTCACCTTTTCAGGAGACGAAGTCAGCACAACATAATCGTGAGGTAACAACAAGGTCTGATCAAAAGTGAGAGTATAAAAGAGCGAATCCGGAGGATTGGGTGGTGATTTTCTTACCGTCCCGAGAATCAAAGATGATAAATCAATAGTTTTGTGCGAGCGGTTATACAGTTCCACATAATCCACCCCTGCTGTCAGAGGATAAAATAAAATTTCATTAATAACCACATCGCGGCTCCCAACAGGTTGCGGCAGGCCAAACTGCACAGACGTATCGCCGGTCATAGTATTTCCCGTACAGTTTTGGATATCTCCGGAAACGGTTAACGTATAAATTGTTGCTGTGTCAAAAGCCTTCTCAAATATCTGCCTGACACGCTTATGATCAGCTGAGACCTCAACCTTTTCTATTTGACCCGCATCGGAGGAAACTGTATAAAAGTCCGGATTTACAAGTTGAACACTATCCATTTTCTGCGTAAACGACAACTCTGTTGTATGGTCATCAGGTACTTGAAGGACACTAACTTCGGGTAGAATAATTTGCGTATCAAAAACAGAGTTTTGCTCTCCGGGGGTTCCTCCCACACTGTTTTCGGCAGCTTTCCAATTGTTACTTCCCGAACAGATATTTTCCGGATTTATCTGTTCCAGTGACCATCCGCCCTCTGCTTTGGTATCATCGCCATACCAGCTTTTATCATATCGTACCGACGAAATCAGTTGTCCTTTTCGATCAAAAAGTTTCAGGTTTTCCCCACCATTTGTCAGGCCGAAACTTTTAAATGTATAAGTCTTCCCGAAAATGGAAAAAGCTTCACGTGCTTTTTCTTTACAAAGAATCAGATAGCCGCCGGAAGCAATGACAACTTCTCCAAAAGTCTTTTTCGATTTCCCAAGTATCAGCTGCCAGCCGTTCATATCAATATCCACGACAGAGCGATTAAAAAGTTCCAGGTACTCAAACTCAGGAAGCCCCGTGACAGGTGTCGGGTCAGCCATAATTTCATTAAAAACCAAATCGTTGGGTTGTGGTTCTATGTAAACAAAAGAAAGTGTTTGTCCTGTCATCCGGTTTCCAGCATGGTCTGCTATCCCGGAAACTTTAATTTTATAAGCCTGATTTCTTTTGAAATGGTCGGAAAAAATCAGGGTAACGGATTTTTTTTTGGACGAAAGGAGGATGTCAGAGAGCTTTCCGGCAGGAGGCGAAAGCTGATAGTTGGCCGTTTGCATTGCCGAAGGGCTGTCTAAACTTTCGTTAAAAAAGAGCGCCAAAGTGCTGTCGGAGACCACAGAAACGCTGTCTAACACCGGAGGCAACGTGTCCACCTGAGGAGTGCCGGCATAAATATCATCAAAAAATACCTTTTTCGAATTGCTTTGGGTATATTGGCAGTAAAGCCCAAAGTAAGAAGAAAAATGATAACGGTTGTCATTCCCTTCGGCTTCTTTACGAAAATCATTTCCGCCGGCAGGGTCAGCAAAGAGTTGCCAGTTTCCCAAGGAATCACGAAGAACCTTTATTCTGATAGCAAAAGCTTTGGAAAGTAATTTTTCGGTTCCGCGGCAAACGGACACTGTGGTGTCCTCCGATTTTCTGAACAACTCTATGGCATCGTTGCCTCCGGCCTCGCCAAGCTGCAGATAGTAGCCTTTTGAAGCCTGCGTGATGTCCGGGTTGTCAACAGCAAGAAAAATACGAATGAAATTTCTTGAAGAAGGGCTGAATGCCGCCTTCACCCAAACCTGCCATTCGGTTTGGGACAGCATTTGAAAAGAGGTTGTGAGCCAGGCTTTATCCGTCACACTATCATTAAGTTGCAACTGCCTTGCCGCATTCACAACAAACCGGTTCCGTGTCCCGGACCATACCGGATTTTGGGTAAAATTTCCATCATCAAAATGCTCGGAAAGCTGGGGAAAAGCAGTGAGGGGAAACAGAATCAAAAGAAGTAAAAAAGGTTTCATTATTTTGGTAATTTTGCAGCGTTTTCTATAGAGCACATAAAAGTACAAAAAATAATGAAAGTTGCAATAATCGGTGCTACCGGAGTGGTGGGTAGAAAAATGATTAAAGTTTTGGAAGAACATAACTTTCCCCTGACACGCATTTACGCTGTAGCTTCCAAAAAATCTACCGGCCAAAAAATACCTTTTAAACAATCCGAGATTGAGGTGATAACACCCGAAGAAGCACTACTTTCAAAACCGGATATTGCTTTATTTTCGGCAGGTGCAGCAATGTCTGAAACATGGGCACCAAAATTCGCCGAAGCGGGAACCACCGTTATCGACAACTCCTCAGCCTGGCGAATGGATCCACGGATTCCATTGGTTATCCCCGAAATCAACGGAAATATCCTGAAAACTTCCCATAAAATCATTGCTAACCCTAACTGCTCAACTATCCAAATGCTCATGGCTATTGCTCCTCTTCACCAGAAATTCCGTATTAAACGTATTGTAATTTCCACCTACCAGTCGGTAAGCGGCAGTGGGAAAAAAGGTATAGAACAATTAATGAATGAACGGCAGCACAAAAGCGGAACAAAAATCTATCCGCATCCTATTGACATGAATGTATTGCCACACGCGGGCGACTTTACCGGGAACGGTTATACCACAGAGGAGGAGAAACTGGTAAATGAAACACGGAAAATACTCAGCGACAACACCATCGCCATTTCGGCAACTGCTGCACGTGTGCCGGTAACAGGCGGCCATTCGGAGTCAATAAACCTGGAATTGAGAAAAGCATGGTCTATGGATGAGGTTCTTTTTCTGCTGAATGAGATGCCCGGGCTGGTGGTGCAGGACGATCCGGAAAACAACGTCTATCCCATGCCTGTTTCGGCGCAGGGAAAAGATGAAGTCTTTGTTGGACGCATCCGGCGCGACAATTCAGTGAAAAATGGCCTGAACCTTTGGGTTGTTGCGGACAATCTGCGAAAGGGTGCTGCCACCAATGCCGTGCAAATTGCAGAATATCTGATAAAACAAGAACTGCCGGACTAAAAAATACAAAGTTGAAAATTTATCAAGACATACAGGATTTTGAGGCGGTCAGCTATCCCATTGTTACCATCGGTACTTTTGATGGAGTACATTTGGGACATCAGTCTATTTTCTCAAAGATGAAGGAAGTGGCCGCAAAAACAGGCGGTGAAACAGTTGTGATCACTTTTTCCCCACATCCACGGCTGGTCTTATATCAGGACAGCGTCAACCTGAAATTTATCAATACCCGTGAGAAAAAAATCGAAAGGCTGGAAAAAATTGGTATTGATCACCTTATTATCATTCCCTTTACCAAAGAGTTTGCCCGTAATTCATCGGAGCAGTTTGTTACCGACTATGTAGTAAAATATGTTCATCCTGCCAGAATCATCATCGGTTACGACCATCACTTTGGCAGAAACCGGAAGGGAAACATCCAGTTGCTGGAAAGTTTGAAAGGAAAATCAGGTTATCAGGTGGAAGAAGTTCCGCCTTATTACGTCGATGGTATTCCGGTAAGCTCCACACGCATTCGCGATTTGCTGCATGACGGCAATGTTAAGGAAGCCAACCGGATGTTAGGTTATGAATATGCTATTACGGGGAAAGTGGTGCGCGGCCAACGTATCGGGCATAAATTAGGCTACCCTACTGCCAACCTGGAAATTCCAAACGAATACAAGTTGATTGCCGCCAATGGGGTTTACGCCTGTCGTGTGTTGTTGGGAAACAAAACATTCAAAGGGATGGGCAATATTGGTGTTCGACCTACCATCGACCACGGAGACCTGACTATTGAAGTAAATATTTTTGATTTTGACGAAGATATTTATGATGAAAAAATCACCATTCAGTTTGTGGACAG
>CAYLSW010000113.1:0-6893 GCA_964386145.1 uncultured Lentimicrobiaceae bacterium
TTAATCCAAATGTTTCACCAGTGCGCCCCACTTTTTATCCACTCTGAAATTGTGTTTTAAGAAATAGTTTCCGAGCAGATAATGTGCTTTTATAATAGAAACGTCTTTGGCTGCCATACGTGTAAAAAAGTCGTTGATCATGGCTGAACCGATGCCTTTGCCTTGCAACGGGCTGGTGACGGCGGTGCCATCGAGCCGGACGATATTGTTTTCCAGCGTCTGATAGCTTATACCACCAATGACCCGCTCGTACTTGTCAGTAACCACAAAATATTTGTCCTGTTGCGAAACTGTTTTTGGATAATTTTCTTCATAGAAAAGCTGATACAGCTTTCCAACCTCGGTGGCATCGCGCGGTTCGCGCATGGTATAGGTTAACCCGCTTTTGTCTTTGATGAGTGTTTGAACAATAATTTGTTCCCTGTTCTTTTCCACTATCTTCACAAAATCCATCTCCTGATAGTGTTTCATTTTAGGAAAAACCATTTTACTGAAAAGCCTGCGGTCAGTGGCGTCATCTAAAGTGGCCTGCAGGTCGGAAAGTTCGATGAGTTGGATGGTCTCGGTATTCGGTTTTTCTTCTATTTTTTTTAACAGTTTACCGAAAGCATCTCGTACGGTTTGTGATGTATGGTTAAAATAGGTATGCCTGTAGAAATAAAACCGGTCTATTTCATTGTGTTTAAATATCTTAAATAAATCAAATATTTCGTTCAGGGTTTGCTCACGAGCTTCTTTGGTGGCATCCGGATTGAGTTTAAGCCACTGGTCGTAGTCCGAAATGGCACTGTGTATTTTAAGTGGAAAATAATGACTTTCTTTTTGTTCCATGATAAATTCATCAACAGTAGCCTCCAGATGAAGCGATTTCAGGTAGCTGTCCTGTGTGTTTTTCAAAAAGTTTCGCCACTCTTCCAGCAGCTCAAAAGTCTCTTCTTTTCCCAGGCTCTCTATCATAGCTTTGTATATCCAGTTAAACTTCAGGTGGGTGCTGCCCCAGGGATAAAGTGCTATGGTTTTTTGATAGAAATTTTTGATCATCGGCATTAAAAGGCTTTGAATATTGTCGTATAAGCCATATCCCGTAAGTGAAATAATCACAGCACTCTCTTTAAAATCGAGCTCTGGCACCATTATGTTTCTTGGCGAAATGGCACCCGGGATGATTTTGCGCCGGCTGATTTTCCATGTTCTGAAAATGACAGCAAAAGATTTGATAAACAACTGATGCCAGGCATAGGGTTGTGAATTGCCTGCCCACTGGTGTATCTCCGACATTTGTCTGATTTTTTCCCAAACCCTCAAACCACCAAGATACTGGCTTGACCGTACCCCGTGTTCCGTATTGCTGATACCCAGCGAAGACAATACAGGTAAGTCAAACGGATAATCTGAAAGATAAGCATTCCAGTATAAATCTGAAATACTGTCTTTTTGCACTTCACTGCGGGTTACCACAAGGTGTAAATCGTAATGTTTGTTGTTGATACTGTTTACCGTGAGACGGTAGTGGCGAAAGTTGGAAAAAGACTGTAATTTGGTAATCCAAAGCCCTTCCGGGATAATTTTGTCTACTGTAAAAGTAATCTGACCAAAAATAAGATGAATAGACTCTTCGAGGAAAACAGTATCGGTAATAATCTTTTCTAACCGGCGTTTTTGGTCGGTTGGAATACCGTATTCAAAAACAATGATGGAGTCCCAAAAGTTTTCGGGTAAATTTTTGCGCAGCTTTTGCATTTCCGTATCGAAAACAAGATAAAGTTCATGGAAATATTTCTTTGCAAGTTGCGACAAATAAGGGTCTTTCCCGTGCAGACTCCAGGCGGCAAATTCAGCACGAATAGATTTGTAATAACGGGGATGTTGTTTTCCGAAGTTAAACAACAGCTCCAGCATGTCTTCAAACTGCTTTCGGGTAGTTCCTTTGGCAGGCCATTCCATATTTTCACGATAGGCAAACAGCCGTTTACGGAAAGAGGCCAGCTGTTGTTTCCCCAGATTACTCTCGGCAATAGCCTCAATGGTTTTTGTATCCAGAAAAGTTTTCCCCGACTGAATAAAAACAGGTAACACTTCCTGATAATCCGTATTGGGATCATAAATCAGCAAATTCCGGTAGGCCAATGCACGAACGCGGTGTTCCCGGTGGCATGCCAGAGCTTCAAGTCGCCGTCTGATGACCAGCGCCAGCCGTCGTTGCGATTCCGCCAGCTGTTCACCCAACAGTTTTATGGACTGTATTTGCTTTTCGCCTTCGGTAAAAAGGGCGTCAGTTATCAGGCTGTTGATAAAAATGATTAAATTGTTGCTGATGGTGGGGATGGTAACAATACTCTGTTTGGAGATAATTTTGTTGGTACACGAAGGATAGCATATTTGTGCCGAAAACTCTTTCAAAGGAAGATCCCAGCCCTCTTTTACCGGGCTGAATTCGATGATTGGAGCGTTTCCTATCCAGAGTAATGGTTGAAGTGTCAGCCGTCCCAGATTGATTTGTTTTCCTTTTATCCTGTAAGAGAAATCGCCTATAACACAACGGCCACCTGAGACAGGCTTGAAATAGAGTTTTTTCCCGCTCAGTTTATTGATAAAATAATTACTCTCATAGTAAATACTATCCTCCAGAATACCGAGGTCGCGATAAAACCACCGGGGTATCAACACTTCCATCTCCCCCACCCGGAAGCTTATTTTGTCAGACTGGTATAGTTTATTGATAGTATCTTTAAAATTCCGCTCAATATTTTTACGGTTAAACGAGCCTTTTGGGGTAAGTTCCTTATTTTCTTGCGAAAACCCCCTTGTTAAAACCGAGAAATTCACCACACGTTCGTAGGGGGCAACACCTTTATTAGCTGTTTGAACAATCTGATGAAAATACCTACGCAGACTCTCTTCACTGGTTTGCGATTTTACCACGGTGTCGTCTCTGTCAGGCACAATGAGCAAGACGTTGTACGGGCGGGCATCGCCTACAAGAAAAGCATGGATGACACCCGGGACACCGTTAAATTTTTGTTCAATGGTGCGGGGCGCAATGGTTTGGCCTTTGTTGTTTTTGTAAATGTCTTTTACACGATCCACAATTTCGTGATGACCGTCGGGTGAAATGGTAAAAATATCGCCGGTAGGCAACCAATAATTTTCTTCGGGGTTTTCAGAAGGATAAGGTATGGTTCCACCGTTGGGGATATCTTCAAGATAACGGGCGATGTAATGTCCGCTGATTTCCAGTTCTCCGTTTTCTTTCAGCCGTGTATAGACGCCGGGCAGTGTCTTGCCTGTGGAGTTATCCACATATTCGCCGGGAGGGGTAATGGTTATGCCACCGGTGGCCTCCGTCATGCCAAAACCACTGCACAACTCAACACCGTTGGACTGGAAAAAGCGGAAGATTTTAGGACTCAGATACCCTGCCGCCGATAAACCCCAGTGCAGGTTACTTCCAACAACCTCTTTGCGAAGAATTTCCTGCCGCAAACCTTCACTGGTAATGTTGTTCAGCTTCTCCATGGCTTTTTCGTAAAGCTGTAACCAGCGGATGGGAACACTGATAAAACCGGTAGGATTCATTTCAGGAAACAATTTCAGCAGCGTATCGGACGAGGTATTTCCTACAAAAACATAAGTACCGTGCCAGTATATGGATCCCATCAACTCCAGAAACCTGCCGAAAGTATGAAATAGCGGTAAAAAACAAAGCATGGTTTCGTTTCCGGTTTCGGGCAGTGCCGCATGACGTGCAAAACGTTTGGCGATAAGATTGTAATAGGAAAAAGAAACTCCTTTCGGGATACCCGTACTACCGGAAGTAAACATGGTGGTGGCTACTTCGTTGAGCCGGCGTTGCGGACGCTTTTGTAACAGAGCATCTACTTCTTTGTAATTTAACTCTTTTGCCTTTTTCTGTAGTATTTCGGTTCCCTCTTCTTCAATAGGCTGACTTATAAGTATTTTAAAATCAAGATTATACTGCTGTTTTACACTTTTTAAATGCAAAATTCTATCCAGGGTGTCGGCTACAATAATGTTAATATTCAGCGGTTTTAGAATATTCGCCAGTATCTCTTCTGAAAAATGGATGTTCAGCGGTGTGTCATAAATGCTGTACATCAGGCAAGCCATATCTACTGTGGCACTGTCCACTGAGTTGGCTGCGAAAATGGCCACCCGTGGCTCTTTTTCCATGGCGTAAAAGGTGGCAGCAATTTCCTGTGCATAATTATATATTTGCAAATAGCTGAAAAGCTCTTTACGACCTTCCATAAGGTTGATAAAAAGCGTTTTATCAGGATGTTCGGTTACCCGTTGCTCAAACATCTCTTTCAAGCCGTAATCGGTTTGTTGTAAAATAGAAAAGACTTTTTCAGCCCATTCTGTCCTTTTCTCAGAGGTAGTGAGTTTGGTAAGAAATTCTTTCCGGGCGGTCAAATCCAGGAAACGAAAATATTCTTCTTTTGTAACAACCTGTTGAGCTTCTATTTTTTTCAACTCGTCCAAAATAAAATCGGCATGAAAATCAGTGGCTTTCTTGTGTGTCAGGTTTTCTATTTGAAGCAATAAGTTCTTCATGGAATTGACTTTTAACCGGCTCTGGTGATCATTCTGTTTCGTGTGTTCACATACTTTTCTCAGCGCTAAAATAGTCAATCCTTTACAAATTATTAACGTGATGGCAGAAATCGGTTTTTAGTTTTCGCTTATCGACTGGCCAGGCAAGAATTACTCCGGGTTTATCCTACAATATTTCCCGGTCTCTGTTTGCATTGAGAAGTGTCCTTAATTCATACAGTCAAATCAATTAGGAGAGGAGGGAACCACAGTTATGTACTTTGTTTTTCAATCGTTTCTATTTCTCCTAATGCTTTGTCCTGTATGTATGGGATATTATATTTTATAAAATATTCTGCTTTGGTTAATTCCTTACCAAGATAGGCACAATGGTCTGGTTTTGATATAAATTCCTTTTCTATAATTGTATAATAGATACTTGCTGCATCGTTTCCGACAATCGTTTGTAATAATTCCCCACTGTTGGCATAATATTCAACAAAAATCTTTTTCTGCAGCTTAACCGGAAGGATAACAAAATACCCTTTCTTGTCTAGTCTTAGTTTTTGCGGATTTTGTGCAATAATTTCACTGTTTGCAAAGCTGTTAAATTCTTTTTTTTCAAATACCGGTTTCTCCTTAGCACGAGCTATATCCACATTCAGGCTGATATCTTCAACCGAATTATTCCCAATAAGCTCAATAATTTCAATTTGAGAATGAAAACGCTCAACTTGCTCCATGCTCAAATTCTTTACAACGGGGCGTTTACCTTTTGCTCCAATAATTCTTTTTTTTTCGGTAATCCCGCTTGAATGTAAAGAGAGTAAAGCCTGACCTGAAAAATGTCCACTCATTAGATTGTGTCCGCTTTCATTACCACAAATTATCAGAGTGCGGATGTTGGGATTTGAAATAGTATTCTTTACTATTTTTTCTATACCGATATTTTCGGTTTCGCAGTAACCAACCATTGCAATTTTATCTTTTAGTGATATGATAAGTTGTTTAGGTAATTCTTTGTTTGATAAAGTATTAATCGCTATAGATGCTTTTTCATTACCTACGAAATAATTACCCCTTTCAACCGGCCATTTGGTTTTTGATTTTTGGGTGTTACAAGAGCAGGATTCGGATGCACAAGATTCCGGTTTATTATCGTTGCCAATGTTATCACCTATTTTAAATAATAGATTGGAAATGTCCGCAGGGTAGCACGGATTACAGCCTAAGCAGTCATATTTTTTCCGTTCAATAATTTTTTTGCGTAGTGCTGTAGCTTTTCCGGCAAGTTTCTTCTTGTCGTTAGCTTGTGCCAATTCTGCAAACTCTTTCAGGGCATCGGCATTACAACCACAGATTGAACATTTCTTTATTTTTGAAATATTTTTTAAATTCTCATAAATTTCTTTTAGAGATAATCGGTCTCTGTTTGGCTGATATATCTTTAATGTTTCTGATTTTTTTTGCTGCATAATGCAAATCCTTTTTCTGTTTTTGTTAGTTGTCTGTAAACTTCGGCTTTATCCCTGATTGTAGGTAGTATTTGTTGAAATCGAAAAGACAATTGCTCATTGATATGAAACGTGCCAAATCCGTATTTCCCGATATCCATTTCATCAATGATGCTAAATTTCTGTTTTGAGAACTTTGAACTACGCTTATTCTTTTCACATAAAACAGGTGTTTATCAGTTTTTTAAATGATCTTTTTGAATTCCTAACAGGCATTTTCCTCCAACGCGGATGTCAAATCTTTTTTGCAACTCCCGGAGGTCGGCCTTAAGCTGTCGTGTAGGCATTTCTTTTACAGCTTCAAACAATAGGTTTAGAAACTTTTCTTTTTTCGTTGTTAACCCAAAATATACCCAACGTCCTTCTTTCCTTTCGTTTAGGAGGCCGGCAGTTTTCAATATCTTTAAGTGTTTTGAAACATTGTAAGTTGGTATTTCCAAAACATCTGTAAATTCACAAACACAAAGTTCAGTTTCTGATATTATTAATAAGTTCAGCATTCTCAGTCTCGTTTCATCACTTAATGCTTTAAAGATATTGGTGTAAGTATTCATTTTTTATTAATTGCATTGTTGCGCTATTACGCAACAAAAGTAATTAAAAATACAACAAGTGTTCTTTAATATTTAGCCGTTATCAACCTAACCAAATAACATTCTTCAAACTTTTTGTTCTGCCAATGATGTGTAAACCATTTCTTCGATACGATGATATTTATTCTGATTGGTAGCATTAAACGAACCCCTATGGTTTGAAAAGGTGCCTTCTACATAATTATTCACTTTAATCGTATCTCCAACGATAATCAGTGATGGTGATTTCGCA
>CAYLSW010000114.1:0-6852 GCA_964386145.1 uncultured Lentimicrobiaceae bacterium
TTCGCCAAAGAGACATTGCGAAAGGCTGTAGCCGTCTTTGTAAAGCAAAGTATGTACCCAGGTGGTGGCGGTAAACGGTTTTTTGATCCGCTTTCCGGTTTGTGGATTGTATTTGATAAGTTTTCCTGTGCGGATCCGGCCATGGGTGTCGATCTGCCAAAAGATGGTGGTTCCTTTGTGAAAATGCCTGGAAGTACCGATCTTATATATATTAATAAGGTGAGAAACGGTTTCCTCATCAAAGTTGGTTTTCAGGTATGTTATCAGGTTGTTGCTTTCATAATGGGTAAGCGTTTTAAGGAAGATTTTGCGGGGAATGAATGTTGGAAAGGTGCTTTTGTTTTGATGCTGTGGAACCGGCCGGGATTTGGGATGAGGTTTATCCGTTTTGTTTCGTGAATGAATATTAAGTTATCCTTAATTTCGCAAGGCTGTTGCGTAGCGAAAGCTTGAAATGTATGCCAGTATTGGTAAGCACCCCGCTCCTTCGGATTTATAATTCATAAATTGGAGTAAAAAGAAGCTGATATGGCTTAAACCGGATTGAAAATCCTAAAACTCTTTTGGGTCGGGATTACAAATCCTGACCAGCGATAAGAGGTGGAGGGGCCTGGGCTTTTGATTAAAGCGCATCCTCCCAAAAAAGACAGTTTATCTCGGAGCTATCGTGTGTGTTGGCTTGCAGAGCAAGGATAGCGAAGCATCTCCTGGATGGGATTTAATGTTTCAATGCGGGCAATAGATATCTCTCAATAAGCCGGAGTGGTAGCTGCCAGCCATTATCGTTGGGAAACCAGGACGTTATGGCGATGACGGCATGAAGATCAGGAATTATCACGATATACTGCCCGCCGTATCCGAGGGCAATGATGGAGGAGAAAGATTCGCCATTTGAAACCAGAGTGCGTTGCCAGAATAGATAGCCGTAACCATCCAACTCGCCCCAATATTTTTTGTCGAAATGAAAGTGCTCTTTGGTGGCTTCTGCTATCCAGTTCGCCGAAACAATTTGCCGTCCGTTCCACTCTCCTTTGTTTAGCACCAGTTGTCCCAGTTTTATCATGTCGCGGGGAGTGAGGAAAAGGCCTGCCCCCAGCTCAGGCTGGCCTTTATCATTTTTGTAATACCAGTCGTAATTTTTTATCTGCAATGGCTGAAAAAGCAGGCTGTCCATAAACGTTTCGAGACTTGTATTTAGTGGGGATATGGCTGTGATGAGTACATCGCCAAGAGTATTGGTCAGGGCGGTACGGTAATCGAATGTTGTTCCCGGAGTATGAGCCAAAGGTTTTGAAAACATGTATTGTGCATAATTGTCTGCCAGCAGGCTGTCAGTGTCTTCGGCTCCGGCAAAGCCTGCCGTCATAGTCAGGATGTTTTCGAGCGTGATTTTTCCCTTTCCGGTGGACCAGTCGACATTTTTCAGTTTGGGAAGGAGCGACTGTGCCGTTTGGTTCACGTCTTTTATCAGTCCGTGGTCGATGGCGATGCCTGTCATTATTGAGGTAAAGCTTTTGGTTACTGACATCATGACGGCGAGTTCACCTTTATGATAACCGTAAGGACCGGAATGGTAAAATTCGTCTAATACCAATTTGCCGTTTCTAACTATAGTAAGCGTGTGGATATTACGGAAGGAACGGTCGTTTTTCAAGACTATGTCCGCTTTGGCTATTTGTGAGACATCGATACTCTGGGCTTCTAACGAGGAGACTGCCCACCCATCACCGGTAACGGCAGGAATAGGAAAATTAGGTAACGGCAACGCTTTTTTTCTGCATCCGCCGAATGATAATAACAAGAAAGACAGTAAAAGAAGTTTTGGCATTTTCATTCGTTGTATAGATAGAAGTTGTTTAAAGTTAAATCGTGAAACTACGAGAAACATCTTGATTTCATTGGACTTCAGCTATCTTTTATTTTATAGCTATGGCTATGAAATAAAAACCGAACTTCGCCACTAAAGCCAACCTGTTCCTCTCGAAAATCCCATTTAACTTTAAACAGCTTCATAGTTAAAAAACGGTTCGCTTAAATTTTCCGGTAAAGTTAATTTAAAAATACTTTTCTTGTCAATACTCCGGCATTAATTTTATTAACCTGATTTTCAATCAGTTGTAGATGTTTCATAATAAGTGTAACTTATTGTGAAACAAGTATTTGAGTCTTGGCGTCTTGGCGAGAACGAAAAATTACCGAACTATTGCTTGTGATTATTCTCTTTCTCATTATGATTTTAAGCAGACAATTGCAGTTTCCAAAACTGTGTACAATATATTTTATTCTGACTCCGTATTTTGTCTGTGAAGAAACATTCCGTCAGAACCACAAATACTTTAAATTATCTCGACTTCACTCACTCCGTTTCTCTTTTTAGACACTTGTATCTGGGTAGGAATCCGCTCTTTGAGATTCTCCACATGGGAAATTACGCCTATCATTTTTCCCTGTGCATGGAGCGTTTCCAAAGTTGAAATTACTGTTTCCAGCGTATTGTTGTCCAACGCGCCAAAACCTTCGTCAATAAACAAAGATTCGATACTGACATTGTGGCTTGCCAAATCGGACAATCCGAGAGCCAGCGCAAGACTTATCAAAAACTTCTCGCCGCCGCTTGAGGTGTCAACCGGTCTTACTTCATCGGTTTGATAATGATCAACTATCTGAAAATTAAGTTCTTCACCAGGTTTGTAAGTTTCATTCATTTTCAACGAATAGCGTCTGTTGAGTTTAAATAAATGAATGTTGGCAAACCGGATGAGGTTTTGTAAGGTAAGACGCTGGACATAAGTATTGAAGGCGTGCTTTGAGCCGCCCAGCAAAGCCATTAAATCCGTCCATTTTTTCACTACTTTTTCCTGGGCTGATATATCTTCAAAAACACCTTGGTTTCTCTCTTTTATTTGGTTGTCCAATATAAACTGTTGCTTTATTTGGCCTGCTCTTTTTAATAATTGTTCCTTTACCAATTCCGTTTCCGCATATTTTTTTAACGCTTCGTCCGCCGACATCTCAAAATCTTTTTCGTCCTTTTGCTGGCTAAAGCCTTCTTCTATTCTAAGCTTTCGTGTTTTTAACGCAAGGGTTTTGTTGTCCAGTTGCTTACGTATAGCGGTATATTTCGTCTTGTCATCAAAACTTAACAGTGCCTTTTCTATCTCCTGCCGTGAAGCGAAAATACTGTCTTTAATAATTTTCTCTAATGCCAAAAGTTTAATTTCCAGCATATTCTGCCTGTCCTTTCGCTCATTTTCAAGATTCTCTTTTTCTCTTTCTCCGGTGGCTTTTTCTGTTTTCAACTTATCATAATGGCTGGTAACTTTGTCCGCTTCTTCTTTTGCAATTTCCACAGCTTGCTGAAGCCCGGTTCTCTTTTTTCCGGTTGTTATTTCTTTGGGCAATATTGTGTTCCGTTCTCCGTAAAGATGCAATAGTTTATCATTGATATTCCTTATTTCCTCTTCTTGTTTTTCTTTTTCGGCACTTTTTTCTTTTTGCTGTTCTTCGTTATTTTTAATTTCCGAGCTTAGTTGCGAAATGGCATTTTGCACGTCCGACAACTGTTTGTTATAGCTATGGAAAGAGGAAATTTTCTGTTGCAACTGTTGAATAAACCCGGATGTGTCTTCAGGGGAAGGAAGAACAAAGTCGAAGGCTGAAAGTTCTTTTTCCAAAGCGGTTTCCATTTTTTCCGTTTCAAGGTTTACTTTCCTTAAATCTTCTTTCTTTTGCAATAGCAAATCGCTAATACCCCTGCCCTTCTCCGACAGGATTGCAATTTCCTTCTTTAGTTTATTTACTTTCTCACCTTGCGAAGTAAGCAACGCATCATCTTCATTTTTTTTCTGTTGCAATTTTTGTGTTTCACTGATTTTCACGGAAAGCAAATTCAATTCTTTATTGATCATAACAAGTACATTGGCAATGGCTTCCGTATTGTCTATTTGAAGCTCCGATTTGAATTTATTAAATTTGTTCAGCGTATCTTCAATTTGCTTTTGGAGACTTTGTGCCTGTGGTAAATTTGTTTCCAGTTTGGTTTTGGTTTCGGCAAGTTTTAGCTCTGTGTTCTTCTCCGCTTTTTTCAGCTTTTCGAGCAATTTTTTTCTGTCATTGACTGTTGTTTGTGATGTTGAAAGTTCAATTTTTGCATATTTTTCAACGTAAGGATGTTCGGTGGCGCCGCACAAGCTGCATGGCTTCCCTTTTTCCAGTTTTTTTCGTTCTTCTTCAAAGCTTTTTATGGTGCGTTCCAATTCCAGGATACTTTCGGCATCCTGCAACGATTTTTCCGCAGCTACCAGCTCTACTTTTACCTTTGTAAGATTTTCTTCTATGATTTTCTTGTCTCTTTTAAGGTTGTGTTCTTCCGTACCCAACACCTCTTTCTTTTTGCCAAAATCAATATAATTCTGCGATAGCACGAGGAGGTCTTTTGCATTTGCTTTTCTGCTTTCGAGTTGCTTTTGTTTTTCAAGAAGATTCTCCAAATCATAGGATTGCAACAGTTTCGAGAGTTCTAAAACTTCTTCTTTCAGCCTGTTAAAATTTTTGTTTTGCTGACTGAAAATCGTTTCTGTTTTTTCTATTTGAGCGTTGGTTATGTCGAGTTCCTCAAAACTTTGACGTATGTTGCGGGTCTCTTTCCGGATTCTTTCTCTGTTGCTTTTTCGTTGTGTCAGTTGCGAGTTCCAGCTGTTTAATCTCTTTTCAATTTCAGGTACTTTTATATTTTTTTGCAAAAAGTTTTCAATTTCTTTTAATACTGTAGCCTTTTGCTTGCATTCCTGCTTTTTGTGTTTGGTAGTTTCGCCGAAACGCTTTATGGCAGTTGATAATTCGGATATTGTTTGAATTATTTTCGTTTTCAATTTCAATTCGTTTTCAATACCGGCCTCCAGTTTTGTTACCTGTTCCAGTTTGGGCAACCATTGTTTAAGTTCGTTTTCTTTTTCTGTAAGCACCTGTTTATTCTTTACTTTCAATTTTTGGGCTTCCGTTAGTTTCGTAGAGATAGTCTCCAATTCGCTCGTTAATACTACCGAACGGTCTGTGTTTTTCTTAATTTCATTTTCAAACCGTACTATTTCGTCAATCAATTCTTTGAAAGGTTCGGCCTTTTCGTGCAATGCCAATGCTTCTATTGCAAATTGATTTTCTTCATTTTCTTTTTCGATAGCCTCTTGTCCTATCTTCAAAGTCTCCTGTTCCTTCACGAGTTCTTTATTCTTTTTAAACCAATTGATAATTCTTTCAACTTGTTTTAAATCGTTACCAACTGTTTTAATTTTCTCTGTCAGCGAATGTTGTTCTTCGTCGAGTTCTTTTCGTCTTTCGCCGGACAGCAGGTCTTCGCTGTTGATTTTGGCCCTGATATCCGATAGTTTTTTTCGTTCTTCAAAAATTTTATCGTTGACGGCTTCGCCTATTTTTTTATAAATTTCCTCGCCTGTTATCTGCTCCAACAGATTTCCTTTTTCTTTTGCATTGGCCGAAAGAAATGCTGCAAATTCGCCCTGTGCCAACATTACCGAACGTAGGAACCGGGGATATGTTAGCCGAGTGATGTTTTCAATTTCGGTTTGCACTTCACGCTTTTTCTCTGCAATAATTTTCGCCGTATTGAGATTTTTAAGCCTTACTACTTCTTTCGGGTTGTTAAGCCGCTTTCCGGTTTTTGTTGTCAGCCTGATACTCCATTGAACTTCGTAGCGGATTCCTTTGTTCTCGAAAGTTACCCTCGCCATTGCGTCATCAGCGCCATAACTTACCACTTCTTCGAGGCCTGCTTTGATGTTCGATTTGTTAAAACGGGGTACGCTGTGATACATTGCTATGGTAACGGCATCAAGAATGGTGGTTTTTCCGGCGCCTGTAGAACCGGTAATAGCAAACAAACCTACATCCCTGAACTTTTCACTTTCAAAATCAATCACGATGGGCGTGGCCGATTTTAATGAATTGATATTTTGGAGTTCTATTTTTAATATTCTCATTATAATTAGGTTAACTTTCGTTTGCTATTTGTAAAACTTCGTTAAAAGCATCGAAAATTTCGGGATTATTTTCAACATCAAAATTTTGTTCTTTGCACTTCATGTTAAAAACTTCCACCGGAGATAGCTCTTTAACATGTTTTGAATTTTCGATTAATTGCTCCAATCCTGCAATCTTTCTTTCATTTTTCAGGGTAACCTTCAAAACTTCCAAATCAAGTTCTTCGGCGGCCTTGTTAACTTCCGAATTACCTATTGATGTGTTCGAGATATTGTCTAAAACAACTTCAACCCATGGGGTTAAGTTGTAATGCACTTTATCAATATTTTTCATTTGGACAATGCATTCCTCCACCGTTCCGTTAACGCGATGTATTTCCCTGAACTGTGGGATGTTAACCTTGATAACATTCTTTATCTTTTCTTTTTCCGTCTCAATAAGCACAACATTTTTGTTGCTGCCTGTTTCGCTAAAGCTTAAAATATAAGGAGAACCCGAATAGCGAATATGGTTGAGGTTGCCTGCATTTTGCGAGCGATGTAAATGTCCGAGTGCTACATAATCGAAAATATCAGGAAAGTCGTCGGCACCAATATCTCCGAGATTGCCGACATAAATGGTTTGTTCGCTATCGGAAGTGGAACCGCCGGTAACAAAAAGGTGTCCTAGGGCAACAACAGGGGTGTTTTCTTTTTTTATGCTTTTGCAGTATCCGGCCACTTCTACGTAATGATTGATGAGTGCCGTTTTGTATCTGTCGCCGATTTGTTCAAACGATTCGCCTGCAACCGCCCGCCTGATATCCTGATCACGAAGATAGGGGACGGCAGCTATGATGATTTTTTGCTCATTAAT
>CAYLSW010000115.1:0-6791 GCA_964386145.1 uncultured Lentimicrobiaceae bacterium
TGATAACAGAATCACCTTTTATTAAAAAGTGAGCTATCCCACAAAAAAGCCCGACTTTGTCGGGCTTTTTAAATGTTATCATCCAGTAAATGGCGCAAACATCTAAATGGCGCAAGCATCCGCGCTTGTGCCTCCCGCTATTTCACACCATTTTTTACCGCAACAACCTGGGCTGCAATACTCACGGCAATTTCGGCAGGGGTTTCGCTGTTGATGGGATAGCCTATGGGTGCATGTATTTTTTTCAACTGTTCCTCCGTAACCCCTTTTTGTTTTAATTGTCTGAAAATGGTCTCAATCTTTTTGGCGCTACCCATGAGACCGAGATATTTTATATTTTTCCCCAGCATCTGCTCCAGAACCTGTTCATCACTCTTGTGGGCAAAAGTTACGATGACTACATAAACGTTAAACCCTTCCGGGACAAGTGAGGCAACGTTGTTGTAGTTGACAATTTGCTTTTCATCAGCAAAGCTGTTTTCTTCAAAGGTATTTAGTTCCGAACGGTTATCAAACAGATGTATTTTAAAGTTAAGGTTGCGGAAGATTTTTGACAAAGCCAGCCCCACATGGCCTCCGCCAAAGATGTAAACCGTGTTCGGCAACCCGGTTTGTTCCATGTACTCCCATTGGTTTTCAGAAATTATCTTACCTTTCGAAGGTACCTGCATTTGCACTCCCGACATAAAAGACAAGCCTTTTTCCGAAAAGCGGACAACCCCTCTTTGTTGTTGTTTTTCCGCATCTATGATCACATTGACAGTTGCCAGATCATTCTTATTCAAAGGAATGAAAGCTACTGTCTGTCCCCCCGAGCATATCATTCCGGAGCGGTTGACTTTTGCTTCCGGGTCGTGCTCCTGAAACGAAAGAAAAGGCTGTTGAGGCTCTTTCTTTTTCAAAAGTCGTTTGCATTGCTCCACCAGCCGGTGTTCCATAACGCCACCGCCAACAGAGCCGATGAAACTACTGTCGGAGGCCACCGCCATTTTAAATCCCTGTTTTCCCGGGCTGCTTCCCTCACGACCAATCACGGTCATAAGGATGACTTCTCTATCCCACGATAGGTGGGATTGTATAAAAGAAAAAATTTGTTGCATAAAATATTAGCTGTTTTTGTCTCCGTTGACTTTTACTTTTCCATACAAAGCCATCAGTACTTTTTCCGGTGTGAAAGGCGCATCAAAAGTGTCAAATCCAGGGTTGAAAGCCCGTACCGCATTCTGAATTGCAAAATAAGCGCCCAAACCATACATCAACGGCGGCTCACCCACAGCCTTCGATTTCAAAAGGGCCTGTTTATGGCCGGCAGCTTTCAACGCTTTTACCACCAACACTTTGGGTGTCGAATAGATATCCGGTACTTTGTAGGTGGAGAGGCTGTTCGACAGCAATCGCCCCGACTTATCATAGGCCAGCTCTTCCATGGTTACATATCCAATCCCCTGCACTACAGCACCTTCCGCCTGTCCTGTGTCAATAACAGGATTCATGCTATTACCAAAATCATGAATAATCTCTACCTCTTCCATTTCGTAAGTCCCGCGCAGGCAATCTACTTTCGTCGTGAGGACAGCCGTGCCGTAAACATGGTAAGCAAACGGATGTCCTTTTCCTTTTTTGCTGTCAAAATGAATAATGGGAGTGGAATAATGGCCGGTTTCCGAAAGGTTGATGCGTCTGGAATAGGCTTCGGTGATAAGCTCTTCCCAGGGAATGCCGGTAGCTTCTCCTCCTGCAATAATCTGTTCATCGCGGAATTTAATTTCTCCGGCTTTGACATCGCTAAGTTCGGCAGCTACCTTTTTCAGCCGTTGCACAATAGCTTTACAGGCTATCATAAGTGCTTGCCCGTTGAGGTCTGCCCCGGTGCTGGCTGCCGTGGGTGAAGTGTTTGCCACTCGTGTGGTGTTGGTACTTTCAATTTTAATACGTCTGCTATCAATGCCAAAGGTCTGTGAGGCCACCTGTACCAGTTTTGTGTTCACACCTTGTCCCATTTCGATAACTCCGGTGCTGATGCCCACGCTTCCATCGGTGTAAACGTGTACAAGCGCCCGTGCCTGGTTTAGCATGGTGGCTGTGAAAGAAATTCCAAAAGTTACCGGCATCAAAGCCAGCCCCTTTTTTATCAACTTATGTTTCCGGTTAAAAGCCTCTATCTCTTTTTGCTTTTGCGAGATTTTAAACTCCCGGAAAGCTGTTTTCCAGGATTTTCTAATATTTACCTGTGTGGCTTTCTGCCCGTAATAAAAACGGTCATTTTCTTTTAACAGGTTTTTCTCCTGGATGATGCCGGCCGGAATACCGAGTTCTTTGGCAGCTAAGGCTATGGCCGATTCAATGGAAAACATCCCCTGTGGTCCGCCAAATCCCCGAAAGGCCGTGTTGGGTGGAAGGTTGGTTTTGCAGCTGTAAAGGGTAGCTTTCACATCCGGGATAAAATAGGCGTTGGTGGTGTGAAAAAGAGTCCTGTCGGAGATGGCCGGCGAAAGGTCATTTACAGCTCCTGCGTTTTGGAAATAGGTTACCTCGTAAGCCAGAATTTTCAACTCTTCCGACAATCCGATTTTAAAATCGGAAGAATAAGGATGCCGTTTTCCGGTCATGCGCAGATCATCATGGCGCGAAAGTACCAGTTTCACCGGCTTTTGCAGGAGATAGCTCGCCAGCGATGCCAAACATGCCCAAGCGGTTGCCTGGTCTTCTTTTCCGCCAAAAGCACCACCCAGCCGGGTTACATCCACCTGAACGTTGTGCATGGAAAGGCCCAGAATTTTGGCAATAGCACGCTGTACAACTGTCGGACTTTGTGTGGACGAATAGACCATTAGGTTATTGTTTTCCATGGGAAAACAGTAAGCACCCTGTGTCTCGATGTACAAATGTTCCTGCCCCCCTATTTCTGTGCTTCCGCTAAAAATATGCTTGCAATCGTTCCAGCGAATTTCAGGGTGGCCCATGGCAAAAGTACGTGGTGGCTGCAACAGCAGTCCTTTTCCGGCTGCTATGCGCGGGTCTGTGATAACTTCCATTTCCTTATAGCTGATTTTGATTTTCTTACGCGCTTCGCGGGCAATGGCTTCGCTCCCGGCTACCACTAAGGCAACAGGCTCGCCCTGAAAAATCACTTCATCTTCTGCCAGCAGCGTTTCATCGGGAACGATGCTGCCAATTTGGTTTTCGCCGGGTATGTCTTTGTAAGTAAAAATACCCGCTACGCCGGGATACTTTTCGGCTTCAGATATATCCAGCGAAAGGATTTCTCCGTGTGCTATCGTGGCATCCAGTACCGCAGCATACAAGGTGTTTTGCCTTACCGGGATGTCGTCAAGGTAAACCGATTTACCGGTTACATGTCCTTTGGAGTCTATACTCTTCATAAAACCATTATTTTAGAGAACAAAACCTCAGGAGTAAACTGTTGCGGAAGCATTTCTGCAAAGTGGGCAAAGAAAAGCTGCTGCAGCAACAGTCTTTTGTAGTTTTTGCTTCCGCGTATATCGCTAATGGGTGCAATTTCGGAAGAGAGAATTTCAACAGCCTCTGAAACCAGTTCCGGGGTAAGCCTTTTCCCGTTCATAAAATCTACAGTCTTTTCTGCGTAAAAAGGCCAGGCAAACACTCCACCCGCCGAAAGATGCACTTCCCGGATGATGTCGTCTTCAAGTTGTAGCAGCATGGCTGTGTTTACACTTGCAATATCCAAATGCTGCCGTTTGCTCACCTTTTCAAAATTGAAAACAGCTTTTTCCGGTAGCAGGAAGCTGATGTGTGTGATTTTTTCATCAGGCCTCATAATCATTTGTTTGTACCCCGTGTAAAACTTTCGCAGGGGCATATTCCGCTTTGCTCCGGTCGTTGTCTCCAAATGCACTTCGGCATCGAATGCGAGAAAGAAGATCACCAGGTCGGCAATGGGGGAGGCGTTGACGATGTTTCCGGCCACAGTACCCATGTTACGAATGGGTTCTGACGAAATGAGTTTGAAATAGTCTTTAAGCCGGGGAAAAGTTCGCTGCAAAACCGGATGATGCATGATGTCGGTAGCTGTTGCTGTTCCGCCAATCCGGCAAATGCCATTATCTGTTTCAATTTTAAGGATATCTGCATTCGCTTGTGTCTTTTCCTCCTTCAAAAAGCAAAGGTCAGTAATAGCCAGAGCATCGGCCTGTTGCACAAATAGGTCAGTGCCACCACCCACCGGTTTGCCACTTTTACTTCCTGCTTTCTCCCTTTTGATTTCCAGGAGCCTGCCGGTAATACCACGAAAATATTCAGGCAGAAAAGCCTCTTTTATCAACCAGCCCAGCGGATTTTTTTTGTCTTTTTTTGCCAGAGCAACAGCAATATCTTCGGCAGCATGTTTGATGGAACTGTATCCTGTGCAGCGGCAGATGTTCCCGCAGATGGTGTTAATGACTTTTTCGGGAGTCGATTTCTGTGGTGCCAGGCTGTGTGCCGTCAGCGACATGACAAAGCCGGGCGTACAAAATCCGCATTGCGTTGCGGCATTGTTAATTATGGCCTGTTGTACCGGCGACATTTTGTCTTTTTGCAACCCCTCAACAGTGACGATGTGCTTGCCTTGCACGTTGCCCAACGGGGTGAGGCAGGAGACAATACTTTTGTAATGTGTTGTGCCGTTTTCTAAATGTCCCTCCAGCACGATGCAGGCTCCGCAATCCCCTTCGCGGCAACCGGCTTTTGTCCCCATAAGATGCATTTTATAACGGATCAAGTCGAGCAAAACCGTGCCCGCCGGCTCTTCTGTTTGTATCAGCTGATCATTTAATATGAAGGTAATCATACCGGAAATTTATGTTTACCGGACAAAAATACGGAAATCCTTCCTGTAAAAGAAACCTTCCTGTTTTGAAAAATGAAAACCAGCAGGTAATTGCAGTAGTTTTTTTTTGTCGGGCAGCCGGGCTGTTCGTTTTATCTGCTCCCCGCAGCGGGGTGTTTCGTAACGCGGCAAAGGAGCTTCCGGTGGTCGCTCTTTCCCGCTAACTACACATCCCCGTTGCATGGAGCAGGATATCACTGCCATCCCTGCCCGGTGAGGAAATGTATCAGATCAGCAACAATATGTTCAACATCCTCCATTCTTTCCTACTTTTGCGGGAAAAGAAAAGCCATGGGACTGACACTTTTTTCAGACGAATACTTTATGAATGAAGCCCTGAAAGAGGCGCGCAAGGCTTTCGATGCAGGAGAAGTACCCGTGGGTGCGGTCATTGTCTGCAAAGACCACATTGTGGCAAGAGCACATAACCTTACAGAGACCCTAAACGACGTAACGGCACATGCCGAAATGCAGGCTTTTACTGCTGCATCCAACTACCTGAACAGTAAATATTTGCACGAGTGTACCCTTTATGTAACACTGGAACCCTGCCTTATGTGTGCCGGTGGTGCTTACTGGACACATATTGGTAGAATTGTATATGGTGCTGACGATGAAAAACGGGGTTTCTCTCTATTGAAAGCGCCCATCTTACATCCTTCTACCCAATTGGAGAAAGGGGCTCTAACCGGGGCATGCAGCCGTCTTATGTCAGAATTTTTTCAGAGGAAAAGAAGCTGAGTACTTTTGCCGAAACCGACCTGTATCCGGTCATTTTATTTCCAGGCTTTGGCCACCAGGCCGGTGCCGGTTTTGTGTGTCTCTTTTAAGTCCAGAGCATTTAAAACCAATACAAATGGGAATGTCAACAGATAATAAAAAGGCAGAATAACAAAAAACAGATAACTGGTGTTGAGCATGACAATGGGATATTTCATGCTCAGCTTCCAGCCGAGGTTTCCAGTAGGACCATATTGATAATAAACTTCTGTTTTAGAGAAACCGGCGTCTTTCAGTTTGTCTGTTATCTCCCCAATTGCATAGCCATCGCGTACATGCTCATCAATAAAAGAATGTTCTCCGCTTTCTTCGTGATCGTGGTGATGCACGTCTGAGCCGCCCTGGTCGGAGGGTGTGGAAATCAACAACATCCCGCCTTTTTTCAGTGACCGGTGAAAGTTTTTCAGCACTTTACGGTCCTCTTCAATGTGTTCCATTACATCCACACACAAAATCAGATTGTAAGTCTCTTTTTCGGCAAAGGTGGTGAGGTCGGCTTTGGCAAAGGTGGCGTTTTTCAATCCTGTTTTATGAAAAAAAGCATTACAGTCGGCAATTTGTTCCGGTTTTACATCCACGCCTTTTATCTGCCAGTCGTTGTGTCGGCGGGCCATATAGTAATCGTATTGCCCAAAACCAGAACCAGCATCCAGCACTGTTAATGAGGTTTTTTTTTCTTTTTCAACTTGCCTGAGTGCCATGCGGACATGCCAGGAGCGCAGCAACAGAATATCCAGTAAGCGGTAAAAGAGTTTCCGAAAAGCAGGTGTCCTGTTGAAGAACAGCCCGAGCTTTCTCTTTATAGGGTCGTATTGCATAAGTCCGGCATTAGATGATTAATCGTCTTTCAACAGCTCGTCAATACGGTCGATATAGTCCAGCGAGTCATCTTCAAAAAATTGCAATTCGGGGACTACCCGTAACTGGTGGCGGATGCGTTCACCCAGCTTTCTGCGAATTTCTTTGGTGTGTTTCCCAATGCGTTTCATAAGTGCAGCTTTATCGCTGACGGCAAAAAGACTCAGATAAACTCTTGCCAGACTTAGATCGGCGGTTACATTTACTTTGGTAACAGTGACCATGGCATGTTGCGTCACATGACCCATTTCCCGTTGAAAAATCTCTCCAATGTCACGTTGCAGTAGTTTTTGAATGCGTTCTT
>CAYLSW010000116.1:0-6735 GCA_964386145.1 uncultured Lentimicrobiaceae bacterium
TTACATCCTGGCTGACAGAATAGTTTCCCAAAAAGTTCACCATGAGAGGAACAATTGTGAAATAACTGAAAACAATACCGGTAAGAAACAGTAATGTGCTTATTAAAAGTCCGCCTCTGGAGTATTTTTTTTCATTCGTGAGCATAGCGGGTTGGACAAAACGCCATATTTCCCACAGGACATATGGAAAAGCCAGGATAAAACCAGCCACCGCCGAAATATAGATGTGCGTCAGAAACTGTGCTGACATTTTAAGACTAATGATTTTCAAATGCATATCAGGGATACACAATGATTTGATGGATAGCCAATGTCCAAATTTACACAACATCCTGAAGGTGATAAAATTAGAGCTACTTGGCGCTAAAATAATTGTATCAAAAATGATGTGTCTGTTTAAAAAAGCAATGACTGCCAATACGATGATGGCCAACAGCGAACGGAAAATATGCCCGCGCAATTCCTCAAGATGATCCCAGAAGGACATTACTTTTTCATCTTGGGATTCACTATTTTTTATTATTTGTTTTTCCATGTTGAAACGAATGGCCAAAAGTAAAAAAACCTCACCATTGGCGAGGCTTTTTATGGAAATATGTTTTCCTGTTTTTTAGGTAAACACAATCTGTGTTCCGAGTCCATCACACATGGCGTACAAGTCGCCCACGGTAATAATGGCTTTTACCGTTTCGTGAAAGTCTTCTTTTTTGAGTTTGAACATATCGGCAGCAAGTTTACAGGCATAGATTTCACCACCACCGGCTTCGATGAGTTCGAGAAATTCGTCTACCGGTGGCATGTCCAGTTTATCCATCTCCTTTTTCATCATTTTGGTTACGCCGGCTTCCACTCCCGGCAAAGCACCGAGAAGCGTGGGAAAAGGCAACCCGCCCGGCATACGCATGGCAGGATTCCCCACAGTAGCCGTGTGTAACTTGTTCATGGTTTTTTTGGTGATGGCATCCAAGCCGAAAAAGGTAAAGAACAATTTGGTTTCAATACCTTCCATCACTGCCCCGTTGGCCATGACAAGGGCCGCATACACATCTTCCAGATTTCCCTTCGAGCAAATCATCATGACTTTTTTCAAAGGATACTTTTTTTCTTCTTCCATGTTGGTAAGTTTTAAAGATTAGACCGATTATTATTTGAAATACACCTTAATGATTAGCCTGCGCTTTTAAAGGCGCTTCAAATA
This sequence comes from uncultured Lentimicrobiaceae bacterium, assembly GCA_964386145.1. Taxonomy (GTDB): domain Bacteria; phylum Bacteroidota; class Bacteroidia; order Bacteroidales; family F082; genus Sulfidibacterium. Next base: position 1,199 of record CAYLSW010000116.1, read on the forward strand.
TACCGGTATAATTCAAAGTAATTTCACTTCGGATTTTGAAATTTGTTTGATATTACATGCAGGAGACCGGTTTGGCCACTCCGGCAATTTTAGTTGCTTTTTTCAAAGGTGCACCCGGAAACAGCTGATAAAATGTTTTGGCATCAACTACACCGGATTTCCCGATGCCACGTATTGTCAGCCCTTCTCCGGCTGCTACTTTTTTACGAATAAATTCGATAACTTCGAAATGTTTATCGGTGAGTTCAAGGCCTTCTTCTTTTGCAATGGCAATTGCAATTTCTTTGTTCCATGCAGAGGCGTCTTTAAGGTAACCCTCATCAGTTACTTCCACGTTTAAATTAGCTATTGTTTTTATTGTCATAACGTTATTTATTAGAGTTAAAAAATATATTTATTACTTTTCTTTTTTTTCTTCCTTTTCTGATTCCGTCGCAATATTCTTCAGGAAAGTAATCATAAAGCCAAGACCTTTGCGTAATTCCGGAGAATTCATGGCACGCATAGCTTTGAAAAGTGAGTATTCCGGGATATGGTTCACATCGAGACTCTTGTAAACTACCAGGCCGTTGTTGATGGCACTGAGCATTTCGGGCTGGGTAAGATTTTTAACGGTTTCGAGGATAGTAACAATATTTTCAGCCAGCAGTCCCACATCTTCCGTTGAGAAATGGGTGACGATGTTGTCAATAATTTTCCCTGACTCTTTAAAGAAGTCTACATAGCCTTTTTTCTCAAGTTCATTCATCGTTTTGATACCATCCAGCCCGATTTGGTGTAGAATTGGCGAGACATCGCGGATAAGATCGTATCCACTCTCCAGCATGTCAAACAACTCATTGAGTGTATCAATGTTTCTGATGACTTTCAACAACAGCACTTTTACTGCTTCGCCATCTATCTCAACGCCGGCATTATCCAGTTCTGTAACCGCCGAGCCAAACATATCTTTTCCGACATTGTACAGGTCAGCCGAAAGGTCGGAGACATTTTTCCGAATCTCACGTTGAGCCTGTATCTCTTCAAGAACGAGGTCAAGCTTGCGGTTCATCGCATCTATTTGTTCCTGCATATTTTTTTCATTCATAGCTTTAAGTTTTAAATTTATACCAATGTATGCTTAAAGCTTTTTACCGGCCATTTGCATCTCAGAATCAATAGGCATCTCTTTGCCTTTCAGTAAAATATGCCAGTAAATCCACCGAAAGAGTAACTTTCCGTAATGGTTTGTACGGGTTACCTTTAACAATCCGAAAGGACCTACACCGGGAAAAGGAAACGATCCGGGAAGTGGCTCGGTATCATAATTAAAGTCAATAAGGGTACCTTTGCCATAACCGGTTTCTATATAACAGTTGGCATGGCCGTCAAAGCTGGCTGTATAGGGACGGCCTTCGATAGCACACATGAGGTTTTCTTCCAGAATCTCAGCAGCAAAGTGTGCTACCGAACCGGCTTTTGAAGTGGGGAGATTAGCGGCATCACCAATCACAAAAATATTTTTATAGTCGCGTGACTGTAACGTGTGCTTATCAGTAGGAACAAAGCTCATATCATCTCCCATTCCGCTACGCTCTATCACTTTGCTTCCCAAGTTGGTGGGAATACTGACGAGACAGTCAAATTTCACTTCTTTGCCACCAAAATCAATAATTTTCTTTTCCTCATTATTTACCTCTGCTACGGAGAAATCGGGGACAATGTTTATATTCTTTGTTTTCAACAGCTCACCCAGCATCTTTGTGGCTCTCGGTTTGGTGAAAGCACCGGGTAAAGGAGTAACATAAGTAATTTTCACTTTGTCACGTAAGCCCCTCTCGGTGAAAAAGGCATCGGCGAAAAAGACAAACTCCAGTGGAGCCACCGGACATTTGTAAGGCAACTCGGCAATGTTCACCACAAGTTCACCACCTTGCCATGTTTTAAAGAAATCTGCCAATGCCAAAGCTCCTTCAATTGTATAAAAATCGAAAATCTCTTTATGCCATAGTTTGTCTTTCAAACCGGGTGTTTCTTCCGGAGCAGTACGTGTTCCGGTGGCAATCAGTAAATAATCATAACTGAGAACTACACCATCCTGCAGCAACACCTGATTCTTTTTGGGCTCAATCTTCTCAATTTCTGCATAAATTACGTTCACGCCAATGGGAAAAAAGTCATTTTTAGGTTTTACCACATCTTTGCGTGTGTATATTCCAAATGGAATAAACAGGAAACCAGGCTGGTAATAGTGCGTCTTAAACTGATCCACAATGGTAATGTTCCACTCTTCACGGGAAAGAGTATTCCGCATTTTATTCGCCATCATAGTACCTGCTGTTCCGGCTCCCAATATCAATAAATTTTTCATAAAACTTTTATTATTAATAATTTAAAAACAAATGCGAATTTATATCTATATAATTAATTAATTGTATTTTTCCCTATGATATAAATCATGTATCTTTGCAGTTCAAATATTTTAGAATGAGAATAAAGAAAGATATAAAAAACTGTAAAGCATGTATTTATAGGAATATGTTGTTTGGTGACCTTAATGATTTTGAGTATAAACTGATAAATGACGCCCGCACAGAACAGCTCTACAAGAGAGGCGAACTGATAAAACACGAAGGTGATAAGGTAGATTCTTTTTTGTATTTGCGCAAAGGGATGGTTAAACTTTTCAAATCTGATAAGAGAGGAAAGGAACAAATTCTCAGTATCAACAAGCCGGGAGATTTCGTGAACCTACTCACTATTTTTTCAAATGTTAACTACAAATATAGTATTGAGGCCATTGGAGACACGCTTGTTTGCAACGTGGACTTAGTGGTGCTGGAACACATTATTTCCGCCAACAGTGGTTTTGCCATGCGTGTATTAAACCGGATGAGTAATATTTCGGAAGAAATTATTGAAAACAGATTTGAGCTGGGACAAAAACAGCTTAAAGGAAGGGTTGCCACCATTTTGCTTTACTTTTCCGAAGATATTTATCACAAACACACCTTCGAACTTCCCATCACCCGCCGCGAAATTGGCGAACTGATTACTATGACTACAGAAAATACAATTCGTGCCTTTTCCGAATTCAAACGCGATGGACTGATAAATATCCAAAACAGAACGATCACAATACAGGACCATGATCGGTTGAAAACTATTGCAAAATCAGGATGATCGGTCTATAGAGACATTTTGCTCTCAGGAGAACCCCCAATTTATTGGCCAACTTTATTTTTCTTGAGGGAACAAAAGCTTTTTCTTTTGTTAGCGGAATTATCGGATATTTGTAAGGTCAAAGAAAAACAGAATTTATGCAGTTTTCACTTTTTATGGCACGGCGCTATCTTTTCTCAAAAAAGTCGCATAACCTGATTAATGTAATTTCGCTTGTCTCTATGATTGGACTGGGTATTGGTACAGCTGCCCTCATCGTGGTACTTTCTGTTTTTAATGGTTTCGAACACGTCATATCTTCACTTTATCATTCCTTTAATCCTGATTTTACCATTACTGCAAAACAGGGAAAAACTTTCCATTATGCACAGTTTCCAGTGGAAAGAATTCAACAGCTCTCCGGTGTGGCTCAGGTTGTGCAGGTAGTTGAAGAGGATGCGCTGTTTAAATACGGTGACAAGCAATACATTGGGAAAATTATGGGGCTTTCGTCAAATTATATGAAAGTGACCAGGCTGGATACAATGATGCAGGCCGGAACTTTTGTCTTGCAGTCCGGCAAAGGAAACTTTGCCGTGGTGGGTGCAGGCGTGGCCTGGTTTCTCGGCATCAACACGCGCAACACGCGGCAGCTGCTGACGGTGCTGGTTCCCAGACGGGGGAATGCTTCTTCTTTTAATTTTCAAAATGCTTTTAACAGTGAGGTGATTGCACCGGTGGGTATTTTTTCGGTACAACAGGATTTTGACCAGAAATATATTCTGGTACCATTGCGTTTTGCTCGCGAGCTGCTGAATTATAACGATGAGGTTACCTCTCTGCATGTCTTTTTAAAAAAAGGTACTTCCGTAGAGGAAATTCAGAAAGAAATAGAAAATATTGCAGGCAACAGGTTCGAGATAAAAAACCGTTTTCAACAAAATGAAACACTGTTTAAAATTATGAAGTCGGAAAAAATGGCGATTTTTCTGATTTTGGTTTTTATTCTGATACTGTCCTCCTTCAACATGATTGGCTCTGTTGCTATTCTGATTGTGGAAAAAATGAAAGACCTCGCCGTACTAAAAAGTATGGGCGCAAACATGCATACCCTGCGGCAGATTTTTCTTCGCCAGGGCGTAATGATTAGTTTGCTAAGCGCCGCTTCGGGACTTATTGTCGGGTTTGTGATTTTGTGGCTACAGCAACATTTCGGTTTGGTACGGCTGGGCTCTGGCAATGGTGGCTTTATCATCAATGCTTATCCGGTTCAGATGCAACCACTTGATTTTGTGTATGTTTTTGCTACCGTTTTTGTTATCGGTCTGCTTGCAGCCTGGTATCCGGTACACTTCTTGCTAAAAGATTATCGAAGCATTAAACTAAGCTGACAAATCCTTCCAGGAGCCCTGACAAACAGTTTATATAAGTCCCGGTAGCTTAGAAAACTGTTTGTTTTTGTTTACGCCGGTTTATGCCCATCAGGAAACTTTTCCGGCATTACAAATGCTGAGATAAATGTGGACAAGAGAAAGAAATAATTTTTCTTAATTACCGTACAAAGGTAAAAAGTCTGTTCCAACGTATTTTTCCGTCTAAAATTGATTTATTCGGGTCAAGTGACAACCAGATAAAAACGGCTTTGCCTTCAATGTGGTTTTCAGGCACAAAACCCCAGTAACGCGAGTCGGCGGAATTATCGCGGTTATCACCCATCATCCAATAATAGTTCATTTTGAAAGTGTAATGATTGGCCACTTTTCCATTGATATAAATTTTGCCATTTTCCACCTTCAGTTTGTTGCCTTCATATACACGGATTATTCTTTTGTAAAATGGCAGTACTTTCATGTTCAGGGCAACGGTGACTCCTTTTTTTGGAATATAAATCGGCCCGTAGTTGTCGCGGTTCCATTTATAATAATTGCTAAAGGGGAAAATCTCGGGGTCGCGTATTCCTTTTGAAATATTAAAAACTTCGATACTTTTTACAATGGGAAGTTTTTTCAGGCCTTCGCGTGCTTCAGCTGTAAGCATATAAACAAATTGTCCGGGGATGTTTGTACGTCCGCCTTCGGTAATGTTCAGGCGGTCAAGAATAATGGGGTTGATAGAGTGTCCATCGGTGTAAACTTTGTATTCAAATTCTTTCTTTCCCGGGTCATGGTTTTCTTTTCCGTTGATAAACACTTTGCGGCTGATGATCTGTAACGAATCACCGGGGAGTCCGATACATCTTTTAATAAAATTTTCGCGTTTGTCTACCGGTCGGTAAATGATATTACCAAAATCTTTTTTGTCACTCCAGACCTCTTTGCGGCCGTACTGTTTTACCAGCGAGTAATAGCTTATGTTGCTCTGAAACCGGGTTGATACCGTATCTCCATCGGGATAAT
>CAYLSW010000117.1:0-6733 GCA_964386145.1 uncultured Lentimicrobiaceae bacterium
ATAAAAATGCAAGTTGCTATGGCTGATAATGTAACGAGTTGTGTTATATAATAGGGAAAATTAAAGAAGGTCACGGTTTATATTACCCTGCTAAGAGAAAACCAAATTCAGTAAAATACCTATTTTTATATCAGCTCATAATTTTATAAGTTTGCCTTTTAATAAATTTGGTGAAAGATGAAACATAAGATTGGTATTCGTTACGAAGATAAATATCTGATGGAGCGCAGGGTAGCCCTTGTTCCGGAACACGTCAGACAGTTGGTCGAAAAGGGGATAGAGATACAGGTTGTGCCTTCCGGAAAGCGAATCTTCAAGGATGATGAATATCGTCAGGCTGGAGCTGTGCTACGTGAGGAACCCCTGGATGCAGATGTGGTGCTGGGAGTGAAAGAGATGCCCATCGATTATTTTAAAGCGCACAAAACCTATATTTTCTTTAGTCATACCGTTAAAGGTCAGACTTATAATATGCCTTTGCTTCGCAACATGATGGAGCATAAGATCAACCTTATTGATTATGAGCGAATTGTTGATGCACAGGGACGCCGGTTGATTTTCTTCGGACGCTTTGCCGGCCTGGCCGGGATGATTAATTCGTTGTGGTCGCTGGGACAACGGATGAAAAGAAAAGGGCTGGACACGCCGTTTCTAAACTTAAGACAAACCCATCATTATGATTCGTTAGAAGAGGCAAAAGCTGCTGTGTCGGCTGTGGGCCAGGGAATTGCATGTAACGGATTGCCGGCAGGAATGGCTCCTGTGGTGATTGGAATAACAGGCTACGGAAACGTTTCAAAAGGCGCTCAGGAGATACTCGGTCTTTTACCGGCTATTGAAATCTCTCCTGCCGATTTGTTAGATTTGGAGCAGCAGGATAATCTTCCTTCCAATGTGATTTATAAAGTGGTCTTTGAAGAGAAGCATCTGGCACGCCCGAAAGAGGCCGGTAAAAGTTTCGGTTTACAGGAATATTACCACTATCCCGAACGTTTTGAAGGCGTTTTCGAACAATATCTGCCGCATCTTACCGTGCTGATGAATTGTATGTACTGGGATGACCGTTATCCGCGTATTGTAACCAAAGATTACTTAGAAACATTGTGGGAAAGTGGAAAATTGAGGCTCGAAGTTATCGGCGATGTTACCTGCGATCCGGATGGTTCGGTGGAAATTACCCATACGGGCACAGCCATTGAAGACCCTGTTTTTGTTTACCATCCGAAGACACGTAAACCTGCGATGGGCTTTGATGGGGAAGGTGTACTGGTGATGGCGGTGGATATATTGCCCAGTGAGTTGCCTCGTGAGGCCTCACAGGCTTTTAGTGATGCGCTGATCAAATTTCTGCCGGGATTATTAACGGCCAATTTTGAAGTCCCCTTTGACCAGTTTCAGGCTCCTGATCCATTGAAAAAAGCCATGATCTTATACCATGGAGAGCTGACACCCGATTATAAACATCTCGAAAAATATTTGAACCGGTAAATTTATGGCCATTGAGAATATCGATGACCTTTATTTAAAGCATATAAATAAATAATTTCATGAAAAAAATCCTTGTTCTCGGTGCAGGCTTGTCCACCCAAAGCCTCATTGAATATTTACTGGAGAATGCTCCTGAATACGACTGGTATATCACAGTGGCGGATATTGATGAAGTACTGGCACGCAAAAAGGTGAACGGCAGCCCTCGCGGAAAAGCCATTGTGTTTGATATTACCGATGATCTGGAGAGCTGGAGAGCCATTGCCAAGGCAGATATTGTTATTTCCATGTTGCCGGCTTTTATGCACCATTTGGTGGCGAAAAAATGTATTGATTTACGTAAGCCTATGCTCACGGCTTCTTATGTTACGGACGAAATAAAAAAGTACGATGAACTGGCCAAAAAAGCGAAAGTCCCGATTTTGATGGAGCTTGGTGTTGACCCGGGCATCGACCATATGTCGGCCATGCGGGTGATCCATCGTATTCAGAGATTGGGAGGGGAGTTTCTTTCTTTCAATTCTTTTACAGGAGGGCTGGTAGCGCCTGAGAGTGATAACAATCCATGGAATTACAAACTTACCTGGAACCCACGTAATGTGGTACTTGCCGGCAACGGAGTGTCACAATTCATTCAACGCGGACGCTACAAATATATTCCGTATTCCAAGGTATTTGCCCGCATTATGATGCGTAAGATACTGCAATATGGTGATTTTGAAATCTATTCCAACCGCAATTCACTGAAATACCGTGAAATCTACGGTCTGAAAGAGATTCCTTCCATGTATCGCGGAACAATTCGCCGGCCCGGCTTTGCCAAAGCGTGGAATATCTTTGTAGAATTGGGCGCTACGGATGACACTTACACGATGGAAAATTCCGAAAATATGACTTATCGTGATTTTATCAACTCATTTATGCTGTATGAGCCTAATGTGCCGGTGGAGATAAAGCTACAGGATTATTGCCAGGATGCTGCTGACCCGGTGGTATTTGAAAAGCTGAAGTGGCTGGGAATATTCGATAAACGTAAAGTCGGATTGAAAAATGCTACCCCGGCGCAGATTTTGCAAAAGCTGCTTGAAGAAAAATGGGCTATGGATCCTGATGACAAAGATTTACTCATTATGCAACATGAATTTAAGTATCGTTTGGGAAATGAAAATAATATGATTGTTTCTGCTATGGCGGTGATGGGGGAAAATAAGGAAAATACGGCTATGGCCAGAACAGTTGGGCTACCATTGGGCATTGCCACCAAGTTGCTGGCCACCGGAAAAATAAAAAAAACAGGTATTCATCGTCCTATTGATAAAGACATGTACGAACCTATCCTGAAGGAGCTGGAAAGCTTTGGCATAAGCTTTGAGGAGAAAGAGTACATGATTGACCAATCTTAATATTTTTCAACTATGGAATTTCTTGTTCTGCTTTTCTTAATAGGCCTTGCATTTTATTTTATCACGAAATGGAAGCGACCGTCATTGTCACAGAGTCCCAAACGTGGGAGAACGACACAAAATAGTGGCTCCGGGGGAGCTCATTCTCACCACGGTAGCGCAGGCAATTATGCCAAATGGGTCGGTGGCGGACTTGGATGGGCTTTTGGTGGCCCCATTGGCGGTATTTTGGGCTATGTGCTGGGCTCCATGTTTCAGGGACAACAGGCTATGGGCGGACGATCTTTTCGCCCGGGAATGCCTACTACGTCAGGCGACTTCAACGTAAGTCTGTTGGTGCTGACGGCTGCTATTATGAAAGCCGATGGTACCGTTAAAAAATCGGAGTTGGAATATGTAAAGAAATTCTATGTGGCCAATTTCGGTGTGGAAGGGGCAAAGCATTATATTAAATTGCTGGGAGATATTCTGAAAAAGGATTTTGATGTTTTGGAAGTAAGCCGCCAAATTGGCCGGTTTATGGACTACGCAGCACGTTTGCAGTTGATGCACTACCTTTTTGGCATTGCGCTGGCAGATGGTAATGCCGATGACTCGGAAGTGGAAATTATAGAGCGGATTGCTACGGCCATGGGGCTTGGCGCAACTGATTTCCAGTCTATCAAGGCCATGTTCGTAAAAGATACGGAGAGTGCGTACAAAATCCTCGGTGTCAACGCCAATGCTACGGATGAGGAGGTGAAACTGGCTTACCGCGAAATGGCCAAAAAATACCATCCCGACAAGGTGAGCCATTTGGGGGAAGATGTGAAAAAAGCCGCTGAAGAAAAATTTATGAAGGTCAATGAAGCTTACGAGACCATTAAGAAAAAACGAGGAATGAAATAGGGAATGGTAAGGATGGATGCTCCTTTGGTCATTCGTAATTTTTTTGCCGCAAGATTCCGAAAACTAATCAACCCTGCCAAGTTACCCGTGTCCGTTGGAATATAATTACTATTTATCCTTAGAAAGTTGCATTCGTTAGTTGAATACAGGCATAAATTCATATCCTTTATTCTTCAACACAGTTATCAATTTATCAAGTTTGTCATAAAATTTATCCGGACGTCTTGGATCGGTACCCGGATGTGTTAGCAAAATAAACCCATTCAACCCATTCGGATCTTTCTTTTCATAAAACAATATTTTTTTAAAAATAGAATCACTGCTAATATATTTTCTGCCCAGTGCAGGGTATGTCCAGTCCTGGTTTGAAGAAGTGCCCGGAGTATAGTCAATCAAAGTTAGTCCAACTTCTTTGCACCATTCGCTAATACTATGGTTATACCATTCAAAAGGGGGGAGAAAATAACTGGCAGAACTCTTTTTTATACCAAATTTTTCCATTGCAGCATAATTGTCTTTCAAATCATTAATAAATTTTTCTTTGGTAACAAGCGTTGAATCCCGATCTGTCCATGAAGCATACAGCAAATGTTTATTTGAATGGGCTCCTAAATAATTTCCATCTTCTTTTAGCTTTTCAATAATATTTTTGAATTTAGGATTCCTATAAAAATCACCGGTAAAGAAAAATGCCCCTTTTATATGATGTCTCTTTAATACTTCCCTGACCTTTTCAAGACCATCGGCATATTCGTGCCCGGTAAAAACCAGATGAATTTCTTTTTTATTCGTGTTGGTTCTGATAATTCCGCCCTGAATGTATTCAAAACCCTTTTTATCTTCGGAATCTTTTCCTGCCTTTTGCAAGGCTGACAAATAATAAGTAAGACCGGCTGTCCCATCCATTGTAGGTTCATTTGTTGAGTAATCGCCGTAATCATCGTGATAAACAGCTATATGCGATTGAAACATCTTGAATGCATCTGGTTTAGTAAGCCTCAGGCCTTTCAATTTATTATAGATGGATCTGTAAATAGGCCCATCCACCAATCCCCCAGGAATCTTTATGTGACCTGCTACCCAAAAAGACGAATGAGGATCCCCCGGAGAGGTACCGTCTTTGGGATACCCTGTTATCATGCTTGTTCCCCATGGGTTACAACCGAAAAGCCAATCACGGAGTGCCGCTTCCATAGGGAGATAGGTTGGGTCTTTGGTTAGTTCATAATAAAGATGGCTTTGTGTAACAATGGCTGAGACAAGATTGTTTGAGCACCAAATAAACGGAACGCCGATTAAAAAAGGATTAGACTTTGCGCGCTGGTAAACACGGTCAATACCTTCCCTCAAATAGCTGATAAAATGTTTGTTAATTTTTATATTTGTTGTGGCAGAAAGATAATAATGGCCCAAATTTATAAACGGATACCACTCGTAGTGTCGTGCTGTATCAGCTCCCATCCAAGGCGTAACAGGTTCCTGATTTCCGAATTTAACAGCATCAATTAAATACTTTTGATCTTTTGTAATTTTGTTTAGCTGTATAGCCGCGAGTTCCATATCATCTACCCAATTTTGTTCTTCATAATAATATGGAGATTTACAAGGAGCCGTCTGGCAGACACCGGGATGCTTCAAACCATATTCGTAAGCATCAATAGCTTTTTGTTTTATATTTTTTGCAAACTTCGGGTAATAGCTTTTTAGGATTTGTGAACCAAGAGCAAAAGCAGATGCAAATTTACCAGCAGTAGATGCTATTCCTGTTGTTTTGTTTTTGTATTTGAACAGACCCTGTGGCTTCCCATTGCAATAATAGACCGGACGTTCGAGGTTTATGCCATAATTAACAGAATCTTTATCCGGCAATCTAAAACCCGCATGGTCGCGGTCATCAGCAATTTGGTTAAACATTATATCCTTTTTAGGGTTCATCTTTACTAACCAGTTAAGCCCCCATTTTGCTTCATCCAGAATATCAGGGATTCCGTTTGCTCCGGGGTTTCCATTGGCATCAAAACTATCTCCAAATGCATTAGGGTTCTGTTGAAATGCGAAAAGCATCTGGAAAACTGCTGTTGCAGAAGTGGTAACATATTTCAAATAATCAGTAGCATCATGCCAGCCGCCAACGACATTGATAAATGTTGAATCATGCGGAGGGTCATAAATAATAAAACCATCATGGGTGTGACAGGAGTCCTTAAGCACCGGATTATAACCGCATTGCTGTTCACGCATATATTTGAGAAGAAAATCGGCAGCACCGTTATAAACATCATTTGCAATTCTAAAGTTTGGTGATTGTGCATTAGAAGTTTTAATATAATATGCGCCCTCCTTTTCAAATTTAGAGAAGTCCATCCTGAAAGTTGTTTTGAATGGTCCATAATTACTGTATGGTTTTATTTTATCCGAATGCCAGACCACTTCACCGGTAAGGGCATCACAAAGCTCAAATTGTCTAAGCTGGATGTCCTGTTTGCTACAAAGGACGGCAACCTTAACAGATTTCTGCAAATAGCCGATTTGATTAATCCTTATCCAGCTTTGAGCATAAGTTCCGGATGTTAGAAAAAGTACGAAAATAAATGCAGTTGCCTTTAAATTGCTCATCTGTTCATTATATGTTAACTACCTGTCACATTTTGTCTGTCTTTATTTTAATTCTGTATTCCTAACAGTTTGATAATCAGAAAAAAATACAAAAAATTACAAAAAACGTCATCATCATTAAATCTTGTGGAAATTACAAAAATAATTGTAAAATAATAATTCAATGGCCAGCCAACACAACAAAGATATTATATCGCTTTTATTATAAAATGCAAAAATGAGAGCGGCATAATCCTGCCACGCGTTTGGCATGTTTCGGCAATACATGAATTTTGAATTGTAAATTCAAGCAGCCTCAGTATAAATCTTTATTTTTCAAAAATAATTTTAATAATCAT
>CAYLSW010000118.1:0-6650 GCA_964386145.1 uncultured Lentimicrobiaceae bacterium
GCCGAGCCGGGATTAAAATCGCTGGCCATGGCTACCGGAAGTCCGGCATCAATCATCTTGCGGGCCGGTGCGTAAATCATTCCGAGGAAGAAAGCTGCGCCGGGCAAAATGGTGGGCATGGTTTCGGAATTGAGTAGTGCTTCTATTTCGGCGTCACCGGTGTATTCCAGATGATCCACTGACAATGCGTTATACTTTACACCGGTCTGAATACCACCGGAATAGTCCAGTTCGTTGGCATGAATTTTTCCTCTCAGCCCATATCTTTGTCCGGCTTCGAGAATACGTTCCGTATCTTCCACCGTAAAAAATCCTTTGTCGCAAAACACATCCACAAAATCGGCCAGCCCTTCTTCGGCTATCTGCGGCAGCATTTCGTTAATCACTTTATCCACATATTCTGTTTGCCGGCCTTTGTACTCAGGAGGAACAGCATGGGCGCCAAGAAAGTTGGCACGGATGGTCAGTGGCGAATCCTTTTTCAGTCGTTTGATGACACGAAGCATCTTCATTTCGCTCTCTGTACTGAGACCGTAGCCGCTTTTGATTTCCACAGCGCCGGTTCCGTAAGCAATGATTTCCTCTAACCGCTGCATGGCCTGTTCGTAAAGTGTTTCTTCCGGAATTTCTTTCATTTTCCGGGCAGTATTCAGGATGCCGCCACCGCGCCGGGCTATTTCTTCATACGAAAGTCCTTTTATCTTGTCCACGTATTCAATTTCGCGTGAAGCAGGGTAAACCAAATGCGTGTGCGAATCCACAAAAGAGGGAAAAACCAGTTTCCCGGTGGCATCAATGACTTCAACCTCCTCAGTTTCAAAAAGAACACTGCTTTTGTCAATACTTTTCATAGTACCAAAGTCTGCAATTTTCCCTTTGCGAATAAGCAGCCAGCCATTTTCGATACTGTTAAGCACGGCCATCGCCCTGCCGCTCACAAACCGGCGCGGCTTATCTTCGGTGAGTACCAGCTTTTTTATGTTCTCAATAAGAATCGTCATGGCTTTGATTTTAAAAAGCAAAAATACGGAAGAAAGGTTAAGGATAGATGTTGAATGTCAAATGATTGTATTTCTCGGAATAGCATTGACCGTTTTATTTGATATTTCAGCTATGTTGCGTCACCGGAGACAGATATATGGTGTTGCGACTTCGTTGTCTTTCATTCGTCAGAGCAACAATTATCGCTGGCAAGATTTAACGCAATAGCTGATATTGAGCTGTTTACTGATGTGCGCTGATAAGAAAGGCAGGCAGATTCGGCACTGAATTTTACAGATAATAACTGAATAGTCTGAAAAAGTAAAAACTCAAATAAAGTAATGCAACCCCACTTACTATCTGAATGCTTTTTCGCAACCAGGACAACTTTGCAAGTTTTGAAACAGCGCTTGAAAATAAACCCACAATCAGGAAAGGCAAACCCCTCCCGACACCAAAAGAAAAAGCTAAAATTAATCCGTAAAAAAGGTTTGCTTTAGCCGCTGCAAAAGAGAGTAACAGAAGTAATGGTGCTGCTGCTGTCCCTAAACTATAAATAAAACCATAGATAAAAGACCCTCCTATTCCCGGCCTGCGTAATGTTTCAAGTTGCCTTACGCGTAAATAAGGACCATAAAACGAAATTCCTGCTGCAATTAAGGCTATTATGCCCATAGCCAGTGCCCAATATTGCCCAAATATTTCTGTCAGGAAAACACCGGCATAACCTGCTATAGCGCCTAATAGTGTCAAACAGAATATAATTCCGATAAAGAATGAGAAGGTTATTGCAAAGCCTGTTTTAGACTCTCGTACAGAAGTACTGCCTACATAACCTGCAAACCCAAGGCCAACAGGTAAAGTACAAGGACAAACACCACTGGAAATTAATCCTGTTAGAAAAGCAATTCCTAAACTGATAACAGAGCCATCCCGGAAGGCCGCTGCAGATTCATTTAAAAAAGGTTGTATTATCATTCTGGTAATTCCTTTGGCATACCCGCCTTATAGCCAATTTCATTAATAGCTTGCTTTATTTTAGCAAGAGATGTTTTCTGAGGGTCATACTGAAAAGTTGCATTATTGTTTTCAAGGCTGACGTTTATGTCATCAATACCCTCTATGCCGGAAAGTGCGTTTTTTACTTTTGCTACACAAGCCATACAACTCATACCTTCAACGGGAAGCTCAATTGACTTACTGTTGGTAACTACTGAATCACTATTAGTTATGACATCGTTTGCCTGTTGGTTTTTACTATTGCTTCCGGAACAACTAATAAAAAGTACCAATAGGGTTACTAAGACTGCTGAATAAAGAAATATTTTCCTGGTTTTCATCTTTCAGGTTTTTTTGGTTCATATCCTGCTTTGGTCAACACAGTTTCAATCTGTGCTTTGTCTGTTTTTTCAGGATTGAATTCTATCTGAACCGACTTTTTCATAATCTTTGTTTTTACTTTTTTTATACCATCCATATTTTTTAATGTATCTGTTATCTTTTCGGCACATCCCTGACAAACCATATTATCAATATTCAGTGTTATTTCTTTCATGGGTTTATTAGTTTTTGTTTGTAGAAACTCATCAATAGTCTCCATTTCTTTCATCTTATCAGTGAGCTCATAAAGATTTAAATCGGGGAATTGTTTTCTAATAGTGGCAATTTTTTCTTCTTGTCCACAATCACCCGGACAAATTTCTAAAGCCTTTGCAATCTTTATAGCCAGTGTTTTCCTGAAAACTTCATCCAATAAAAGATGCTGAGCTTTTTCAAAGCCCTTATTTACTGCTTTGAATTGATTTAAGATCTGCGTAGGGTCATTGCTTTCATCAAGCATTTTTATCACGCCTTCAATCTGTCCTTTTATACTGTTCAACCGGTCTTTAAGATCTTTTGTCAAATCTTTAGGTAACATAACTTATCCAATTAAATACACTTCAATCTCTAAAATCAGAGATTGAAGTGTATGGTTAATCAAGCAGCAATTTAAGTTAAATTGCTTTTCCAATTCCTGCAGCTGCCAAATCTTCTTTACTCACCCCATTGCCTTTGCAACAGGATAGTAATTCCCCGTTTACGACTACGGCGGGTAAGGAAGTAATATTATATTCTTTTATCTTGTCAAGGCAGACCTTTGATTCGCATTGCTCAACAAGGTTGTAAACAGTTACTTCGCAAGAGTCACAAGTCATTTCTTTTACTGTCTTTACAACAGGTTCACATACAGGACATCCGGCTGTAAATACTTCAATTTGTCGTTTCATCGTTTTGTTTTTTTTTGATTAAAATAAATTACGGTGCAAAGATGAGGCCGGGCAGGGGTGGTCACCAAATTTATTTTCGGTTCCGTGGCTTTTTCTGTATCAAATCGGGATATTTGAAGTATGCAGTAATGATTTTCCTGATGTAATTATTGACTCTTTTTACCCGGCTGCCTGCCAAAACCATAAGCATGTCAATAAGTGGGTCTCGTTCCATGATTTTTATGTGATGAAGCTGGAAAAGGTTAAAAACGACAATTATTTTCTTGTGGTCAAAGGGGAGAATGTCCAATATTCGGGTTACTTTTTGGTTTTGTGATAGATGGAATCCCTTAAGACGGGAATCCCTAAAACGGGTACTGCAAGTTGGCTGGCACCGGCTTTGGGTGTTTGCGCCTGAGGAAGGGGTGTGTTAAAAAAATAAAAAATGCAGAAACAAGTTGCAAAAACAAACATTTTCTTATACTTGCACTTTATTTCGATAATCAATAAATCTTCAATGGTATGGCTCAAAGTAATGAAGGCTGGGGTTCCCGTGTCGGATTGATTTTAGCAATGGCGGGAAACGCAGTAGGCTTGGGAAACTTTTTAAGATTTCCAGTTCAGGCAATTCAAAATGGTGGCGGAGCTTTTATCATCCCATATTTTGTCTCTTTTTTGCTAATGGGTATTCCTCTGTTGTGGGTAGAATGGGCCATGGGGCGGTTTGGTGGTATCAGGGGTAACCACTCCACTCCCTTTATTCTGGATAGCATGTCCAAGAAAAGATTGTGGAAGTATGTTGGCGTTTTCGGAATTTTTACCAACCTCGGAATCCTGGCTTACTACACTTATATTGAATCCTGGACTTTAACCTATACCCTCAAATCCCTGGCCCAAAGTTTTACCGGAATGAGCAGAGGCCAGGTTAGTACAATGTTTGACAGTTATGCCGGAGTTCATGGCACCATGACTGACGCTTTGGTGAATATTAACGTTCCCGGATGGGCGATAGTGGCATTCCTGGTAACTTTAATATTAAATATATATATTCTGTCCAAAGGGCTAAGCGGCGGGGTTGAGAAAGTGGCCAAAATTGCCATGCCGCTTCTTATCCTTTTCGGCGTTTTTCTTGCCATAAGGGCTGTTACGTTAGGAAGTACAGGCATAGCTGGCTGTTCTACCTGTAACTCAAGTGTCGGACTTGATTTCTTATGGAAACCCAAACTCAACAGTTTGTCCAATCCTAAAGTATGGCTTGCGGCGGCGGGACAGATATTTTTTACGTTATCGGTTGGCATGGGTACCATTCACTGTTATGCCGCCTATGTTAAGAAAAATGATGATATCGCTCTGAATGCTATGTCTGCCGGCTGGATGAATGAGTTTGTGGAAATTGTTTTGGGTGCTTCCATTGTGATTCCTATTGCCGTTGGATATATGGGGCTTGACTGGGTAAAAGATAATGCAGGCTTTATGATGGCTTTTAAAACGATGCCTTTCCTTTTCAATCAGTGGGGGGCTGTTCTGGCCACCTTGTCGGGAGTGGCCTGGTTTGGCTTGTTATTTTTTGCCGGAATTACCAGCTCTCTTGCAATGGGCACTCCTTTTATGGGATTTGTAGAAGATGAATTTGGATGGAGCAGGATAAGAAGTTCCATCATTCTTGGGGTCATTATTTTGGTTTTGGCACTGCCCACTATCTTCTTTTTTGAGATGGGCGTTTTTAGTGAATATGACTACTGGACAGGAACCGTTTCACTCGTTATATTTGCGTCAGCTGAGATCATTTTGTTCTCGTGGGTTTTTGGAATGGATAAAGGGTGGAAAGAAATCACCCGTGGTTCTGATATCAGAGTGCCTAATATTTATAAATTTATTATCAAATGGGTTACCCCGGTATTTATATTGACCATTTTCATTACTTCCCTTTTCAAACCTCTCCACGGAGAAGTGAGTGACTGGCAATTGGCTTTCCATCAATTATTTACGCATGGAAGCTGGCCGTGGGCCGATGACAGTATTATTGCCCAGGCACTACATTTAAACCAAAAATGGATTTGGTTCAAAGTGGGACATCCCACCGTTATGTTTTATAAAGATATGTCACGACTATTGCTGACCCTTACTTTTGCCGGGTTAGCTGTGTTGGTTCATATTGCTGCAAAGAAAAAGAGAAGAACTGCTAAAATCACTAAGTTATGAGTACAGGAGCGTTGATATTTATGGTGGTTGTTGAATCAGCCGTTACCATTATTACCATCTATTTTTTTGTAAGGGTGCTGAGGTCACCCGGGGGTTCTGGTGATAATGAGGAGGAAAAATAGCCGGATGGTTAGTTACTGATATTTTTTCTGCTCTGTTGCGATAAAATCACTATTTTTGGGTTCAGTTGAAAACCCGGAAAGTTTCCCGGCATCCTTTATTTATTATGCGCAACAAGATACGGTATTGGATTCGTAGCTTTTTCACTTTGAACAAAAGCGAACAGCGGGGCATCATTGTTTTGTTGGTTATCATCATTTTGTTGCTGCTTTTCAATTTGTTTTTGCCAAATTTTTTCACCCACAAAAAAAGTGAATTTAGAACTTACAACCGGGAGGTATCACAGTTTCTCCGGTCACAAAAAGCCTTAACCGATTCACTGCACCTTGTACATCTACAGAATACCGGAAAACTGACACCGGAGCAGGCAGCTGCAAAGCTCCATCCATTTCCTTTCGATCCGAATCGTCTTACAAACGGCCAGTGGCTAAAGCTTGGGCTATCGCCCCGGCAGGTGGAAAATATTCAGCATTATCTTGCAAAAGGAGGTCACTTTCGTAAAAAGGAAGATATGAAAAAGCTATATAGCTTGTCGGGAGCAGAATACCGTGTGCTTGAACCGTTTGTCCGGATTACACATCCTGAATCTGCTACTGGAAAATATCGCCGTAAAAAGCCGGCAAACCGCATGAAAGTGGAGATCAACACAGCTGACTCGGCTTCGTTGGTACAAAAACTCCTGCTTCCTCCCTGGATGGCACGCCGGATTTTGAAATACCGTACGCTGCTTGGCGGTTTTTATTCCCGCACACAATTGCGCGAAGTGTATGGAATGAAAAAAGCGACTTATGATGCCATAAGAACCTTCATCAGAATAGACACATCGAAAATAAAAAAAACAGACCTGAATACCGCCACCTTCAAGCAACTTTTGCATCATCCGTACATCAGCTATGAAACCACAAAAAAACTTGTCAATGCCCGCAGAAGAATACACGGTTTCAGTAACTTTCATCAGGTAGGGCAGCTTACAGGACTTCCGGATACGCTGCTGAACAAAATTCGGCATTATTTGTATCTTCGCCCCTTAAAAAATTAATCCCATAAGAAATGACTAAAATTAGTACGGTCTTTAAAAAATTCCCGAAGACATTTTGGATT
>CAYLSW010000119.1:0-6551 GCA_964386145.1 uncultured Lentimicrobiaceae bacterium
CAACACGTCACTCGAAGAGGTGGTCATGA
The DNA here is from genome assembly GCA_964386145.1 of uncultured Lentimicrobiaceae bacterium. Lineage (GTDB taxonomy): Bacteria > Bacteroidota > Bacteroidia > Bacteroidales > F082 > Sulfidibacterium. The sequence continues at coordinate 30 of CAYLSW010000119.1, forward strand.
TCCTGAAAAGCCACAAAGACCTTCCCGTTTACACAGAAATCAATACAAAACAAATCTATAAAACCAGTCGTCTGGTTTCGTCACTTATGAGCATGCCGGTGCAGCCCAACAAAGCCATTGTAGGACGAAATGCTTTTGCCCATTCCTCGGGCATTCATCAGGATGGAGTACTGAAAAATCGTGAAAACTACGAAATCATCAATCCTAAAGATGTGGGTATCAAAGAGTCAAGTATTGAGCTGACGGCACGCAGCGGACGAGCAGCATTGAAACATCGGCTGAGAATCCTGGGTTACGATTTTACCAAAGAGGAAATTGATAAGATTTATGATCGTTTCCTGATTTTGGCTGATAAGAAGAAAGATATCAAAGATGATGATTTGAGGGCCTTGGTGGGGAAAGCTACGCGCGAAGACCGGGCCATAAAACTGGAATTGTTGCAGGTAGTGTGTGGTAAATCCACTGTTCCTATGGCTACGGTACGACTGAAAATAAACAATGAAACCCATTCGGCCACGGCTTCGGGTAACGGTCCTATTGATGCAGCATTTTCAGCTGTAAAGCAGCTTGTTAAAAGAAAAGTTAATTTGGAAGAGTTCCTGATTCAGGCTATTACACGGGGTAGTGACGACCTTGGTAAAGTTCATGTTCTGGTCGAAAACCGGGGAAAGTTATATTATGGATTCTCTGCCAGCACCGATATTATCACGGGAGCTGTAGAGGCTTTTGTGGATGCCATCTCAAAAATTATTTAACAAAATTTATTATTCGTGAAACCAAAAACATTATTCGATAAAATCTGGGACAGCCATGTGGTTGATAAAATCCAGGATGGGCCGGATGTACTTTACATAGACCGGCATTACATTCATGAAGTAACCAGCCCGCAGGCTTTTACCGGCTTACGCAATAGGGGGATATCTCTTTTCAGGCCCCAAAAAACACTGGCTACTGCCGATCATAACATTCCTACACTTCATCAGGAAAAACCTATCCTTGATAAGCTTTCGCGGATACAGGTACAGACGCTTTCTGACAATTGCAGCGAATTTGGTGTGGAGTTTTATGGCTTGGGGCATCCTCACAATGGCATTGTCCACGTGGTTGGCCCCGAGCTGGGATTGACTCAGCCGGGCATGACTATTGTTTGCGGCGACAGTCACACCTCCACACACGGTGCTTTCGGCAGTATTGCTTTCGGTATTGGCACCAGTGAGGTGGAGATGGTTTTTGCCAGCCAGTGTGTTTTACAGCCCAAACCTAAAAAGATGCGGATAAACATTGAAGGCACTTTGGGCAAAGCTGTCTCTGCCAAAGATGTCATTCTTTTCATTATTTCACAAATATCGGCCAGCGGCGCGACGGGCTATTTTGTCGAATACGCCGGTAGCACCATCCGCAGTCTGAGTATGGAAGCCCGCATGACTATTTGCAATATGACCATCGAAATGGGTGCCCGCGGCGGGCTTATTGCACCGGATGACATCACATTCAATTATATAAAAGAGCGCGAATTTTCGCCTAAAGGAGACAATTGGTATCGTGCAATGGAGACATGGAAAACACTGAAAACCGACCATGATGCTGTCTTTGATAAGGAGCTGCATTTCCGTACGGAGGATATCAGTCCGATGATTACATACGGAACCAACCCCGGTATGGGCTCGGCTGTTGACGGGCACATTCCACAGCTGTACGAAATTCCTGCCGGACAACACTCCTCTTTCGTAAAAGCCCTGAAATACATGGACTTTGAGCCCGGTATGAAATTTGAGGGTCGCCCCATTGACTATGTCTTTCTCGGAAGCTGTACCAATGGTCGGATTGAAGATATCCGTGCTTTTGCTTCATTGGTAAAAGGAAAGAAAAAAGCTGATAATGTAACGGCATGGATCGTTCCCGGATCGAAACAAGTGGAAAAACAGGCATACGACGAAGGGCTGGTAATTATCCTTGAAGAAGCCGGTTTCGAATTTCGTCAGCCCGGATGTTCGGCCTGCCTCGCTATGAACGAAGATAAAATTCCGACAGGCAAATATTCTGTTTCTACTTCCAATCGGAATTTTGAGGGACGCCAGGGCCCCGGTGCCCGCACCCTGCTGGCTGGCCCGCTTACCGCTGCGGCAGCGGCCATTACCGGAAAAATTACCCATCCGGCTGATTTGATGTAACATATTTCACTTTATAAATTTTATTTATGGCTATTGATAAATTCGACATACTGACCTCTACCTGCGTTCCGCTTCCGACAGAGAATGTGGATACTGACCAGATAATCCCCGCCCGCTTTTTAAAAGCAACCTCTCGCGAAGGTTTTGGCGAAAATCTTTTCCGCGACTGGCGCTATGACAAAGGGGGCAACCCGGTGAAAGATTTTGTTTTAAACAATCCTGAATATTCGGGAAAAATTCTTGTAACAGGGAAAAATTTCGGTAGCGGTTCCAGCCGCGAACATGCCGCCTGGGCTATTTTCGACTATGGCTTCAGAGTGGTCGTATCCAGCTTTTTTGCCGACATTTTCAAAAATAATGCCATGAATAACGGACTGTTGCCAGTGCAGGTCTCCGAAATGTTTTTGAAAACTATTTTTAGTGAAATAGAGAAAAATGCTTCTACTCAACTGCAGATAAGCCTCGAAAAACAGGAAATTAAATTTCTATCTACCGGCAAAAATGAGATTTTTGAGATTAATCCCTATAAAAAGCTGTGTTTCCTTAACGGCTATGACGACATCGATTTTCTTTTAAGCAAAAAAGATAAAATAATTGCATTTGAACAAAGTAGAAAAGACTAATTATGCATTTGGAAATAATGGACACCACCCTGCGCGATGGTGAGCAAACACAGGGTATCTCTTTTTCACCCGGCGAAAAACTTCAGCTGACAAAATTCCTGCTTACCCAACTCGGTGTGAACAGGGTGGAGATTGCTTCGGCACGCGTTTCGGAAGGCGAATTTAAAGCTGCTGAAAAAATTGCTTTATGGGCCGGCGAGGCCGGAAAACTAAATGCTGTTGAAGTCCTTGGGTTTATTGATAACGGACAGTCAATTCATTGGATAAATGAAGCGGGGCTGAAGGTTGTCAACATTTTGAGCAAAGGCTCGTTACGACATCTGGAAAAACAACTGAAGAAAAGCCCTGAAGAACATGTAAAGGAAATCAAAAGAGAAGTCGTACTGGCTGGGAAAGCTGGTATAGCCGTCAACCTATATCTCGAAGACTGGTCAAACGGCATGTTGTTTTCACCTGATTATGTCTTTTACATGTTGGATTTGCTGAAAGAGGAAAATATTCGCCGATTTATGCTCCCCGATACACTGGGAATTTTAAATCCGGATCAGACATTTGCTCTTTGTAAAAAGATGTGCGATACCTATCCGAAATTACATTTCGATTTTCATGCCCATAACGACTATGATCTTTCGGTGGCCAATGTACTTGCCGCCGTAAAAGCTGGTGTCAATGGCATACACACTACCGTGAACGGGCTGGGTGAAAGAGCGGGAAATGCACCTCTGTCCAGCGTTGTCGGCATCCTGCACGACCATCTGAAAATCAAAACCGACATTCGCGAAGATAATATAAACAAGGCGAGTAATCTGGTAGAACGCTTCTCGGGAATCCGCGTTCCGGTCAACAAGCCCATTGTGGGTGAAAATGTTTTTACCCAGACTTCCGGTATCCATGCCGACGGCGACAGTAAAGACAACCTGTATTACAATGATTTACTTCCCGAACGTTTTGGCCGTGTCAGAAAATATGCCCTCGGAAAACTGTCAGGTAAAGCCAGCATCAAAAAAAATATGGAAACGCTTGGATATCATCTCGACAATAAAGCATTGAAACAGGTTACCAAAAGAATTATTGAGCTGGGTGATAAAAAAGAGAGTGTAACCGCAGACGATTTACCGTTCATCATTGCCGATGTGCTTGATAACGGTTTGCAGAACAAGCAAATAATTATAAAGAATTACATTCTGACGCTTTCTGGCGGTATGCGTCCCATGGCCCATATTCGCGTATTAATCAACGAAGATTTGCATGAAAGCAGCTCAATCGGCGATGGCCAGTACGATGCATTTATGAAAGCTCTGTGGAAAATTTATGATGAAACAGGAAAAGAAAAACCGGTGTTGAAAGATTATCGTGTAACTATTCCTCCAGGTGGGAAAACCGATGCCTTGGTTGAAACTATCATTAAGTGGGAGTTTAATGGCCGCAACATTACCACCAAAGGACTGGATGGCGATCAAACCGTAGCTGCCATCAAGGCAACGGAGAAGATGCTGAACATTATTGAACAAAAAAATGAAAAGATATAACCGGTCTGAACCCGGCGGATAAATCGAAAAAATAAAAAATTTTGACAGAATGATGATAAGAGATATTCCTGTTTTCTGCTGAAGCTTTAGCAGAGACAAAAAAAGGTTAAATATTTGCCCGTTCAACAAAGTAAAAGTTGTTGTCATCGTTTGGGTATGATTCCGGAAAGCGAACCCCAAAATCATGACAAAACGTTAAAGATTAAAACATAAGAGATTACATAAATATAACAGGAAAAATATGAAAATGAAAATAGCTGTTTTATCGGGTGATGGCATCGGCCCGGAAATTGTTGAGCAAGGTTTGAAAGCCTGCCGCGCCATTAGCAAAAAGTTTCACCACGAAATGCATTTCGAGGAAGCTCTGGTGGGGGCCTGTGCCATTGATGCCACCGGGAATCCTTTTCCGGATGAGACTTTTCAGCTATGCAAAAGTGCTGATGCCGTACTTTTTGGAGCCATTGGCGACCCAAAATATGACAACGATCCCAAGGCCAAAATACGGCCGGAACAAGGTCTGTTGGCCATGCGCAAAAAGCTGGGCCTCTATGCCAACGTACGACCGGTAACCACGTTCAGCTCACTATTGGATAAATCACCTTTGCGGCGCGACCTCGTAGAAGATGTGAATTTTGTTGTGATTCGTGAACTTACCGGTGGTATCTATTTTGGAAAACCACAGGGGCGTTCCGAAGACGGCAACACAGCTTATGATACTTCGGTTTACCACCGTTATGAAATTGAGCGCATTGTGCGGTTAGCCTGCGACTATGCTATGCAGCGTGACAAAAGGCTAAGTGTGGTGGATAAAGCCAATGTGCTGGCTACATCACGGCTTTGGCGTGAAGTGGCTGCCGAAGTGGGTCGTGAATATCCGGAGGTGACCATGGATTTCATGTTTGTGGATAATGCGGCCATGCAGCTGATACAGTGGCCCGGAAAATTTGATGTAATGGTTACGGAAAATATGTTTGGCGATATCCTTACCGATGAAGCCAGCGTAATTACGGGGTCTTTGGGATTGCTGCCGTCAGCATCCATCGGACAGCTCACCTCTGTTTTTGAACCCATTCATGGATCTTATCCACAAGCCAAAGGTAAAAATATTGCCAACCCACTGGGAACCATTCTTTCAGCAGCCATGATGTTTGAATATGCTTTCACGTTAAATAAGGAGGCAGTGCTCATCCGGGAAGCTGTTGAAAAGTCCATGACAGAAGGCTTTGTTACTGAGGATATTACCAATGAAACCCCGCATTCCACCTCCGAAGTAGGGGATTGGATTGCAGATTATATTTTGAAGAAATAGTTGTATTGGTTTTGTGTACCGGCTGGTACACAAAACCAATATCAAATCAACCGAACTTATAGGCAATCCCAAATCCACCGCGGGGGTAACGCCATTCGATATTATCATCACAGGCTATCCGGCAGGTTCCGCACTCTACACAGGCTTCGTAGTTTACTTCAATCTGACCATTGTTTTCATTTAGTTCATAAACAGCGCAAGGGCATACATATAAGCATTGTTTCAATTCGCATGTCTGGCAAACCGATATATCTTTTATTACAAGGTGCGAACCACCTATTTCATCTGTCTTATAGCCATCCAGATATAATTTATCTTCTAATCTCATACCATATTCCTCCATAATTTGAACAGGTCTCTCACAAGGGTACTAATCCCAATTTCCTGTTTCACGCTTTTCCAGATTAATTTTTCTTTCTCCTTTTTGGGAGTACCATCGACATTCAGCATTTCAAAAGCTGCCTGATTCAGTAGTTTTGGATATTGCAGCAACAGATGTTTGTTGGTTTGAAGCAGTCCGGGAACCCCTTTGTATTTTTTAAGATCTTTCAGGACAAAACTATCCTTAAGTTTTTTCACATATAGCGACAAGGCTTTTTCTGAGAAATCGCCCTGTTTGGAAACTTCAAGATAAGTTTCGGCAGCAAGTTTACCGGAAGTAATGGCAAGATTTGACCCTTCCCGGTGAATGGCATCTACCATCATAGCCGCATCACCGGCAATCATTACTCCGTTACCCGCTAGTTTGGGCATCGCTTTATAACCTCCTTCGGGAATCAAGTGAGCCAAAAACTCTTTGGTTTGCCCCCCCTCAATCAGAGGAGCTACAGAAGGGTGCTTTTTTAATTGCTCTATGAGGTCGTTTGGATTGATTTTATTATTAATCACAT
>CAYLSW010000120.1:0-6491 GCA_964386145.1 uncultured Lentimicrobiaceae bacterium
AGTCGGAAGTACACGGCATGAGCCAGCGTGGCGGCGATGTGCAGTCGCACCTGCGTCTGTCTTCCGGCGCCATTGCCTCCGACCTCATTCCCGAAGGTAAAGCGGACATGATTATCTCCGTGGAGCCACTGGAATCGTTGCGCTATTTCAATATGCTTAACCGCAAAAATGGTTGGCTTATCAGCAGCATGAATCCATTCAAAAATATTACGGATTATCCGGAGCTTGAAAAAGTGCTGGCGGAAATCCGGAGCCTTCCGCGTTATATCACCCTTGACGCAGACAAAATTGCCCAGGCACAGGGTTCGATAAAAGCCGCCAATATTGTGGTTCTGGGTGCTGCTTCCCCATTTCTCGGACTGAAATATTCCTCGCTCGAAAGCGCTATTCGTCAGATTTTTAGTAAGAAAAGTGACCATCTCGTACAACTTAACCTGAAAGCTCTGAAAGCCGGAAAAGATTTTGCCGAAAAGAATAGTTGACTTTGGGCAACCTGTTGAATGCTGAATGAAGATGGCCGGAGACAGGTGAGTTACGGAGATTGTTTCTTCGCCCCACCCGCAGGCTGACCCGCTGCTCACTGCAAAGACGCAGCTCAATTACAAATCCGGAAGAGCTACGGCTTTAAATATATAACCCCGTTTTTGCGAACACGCCATCCCGGAAATGGCTATTTATTGAAAGGCCATTTTGGCGTGTGAAACAATCTCTGTAGCATAAGGCCGGGCATTCAGGCAAAGAGATGGGCAGGGTAACCACGAAGAACACATCCTCTTTTTTGTTAAAAAAACAGAAATCTATTTTGTAAATCACAGTTTCTATTGCGATAAAATCCTAAATAATTCTACTTTTGTACCTCTTTGCAGATGCGATAAATATGAGCAGGATAAACAATAAATATATTTCTCTTTTCCTTTTAATTATTTCACTTTCTTTCTTCTCCTGTAGCCACAGCCACAGTGAAAAGCAACCTGAAAGCCAGCCGGAGATAAAAGCCAAAGTTCTTTCCAAAATTCTATACGGTATCAATGTGGACAGCCTGCAAGTGATACAGGGCAAGGTGAATCGTAACCAGTTTTTGTCGGATATTTTGCTGAAGTATGGCGTGAAATACGCCACCATCGATTATCTGGCACGTCACACAAAGAAAATTTTTGATGTGCGAAGAATCAGGCATGGAAATAAATACACGCTTATTCGTAAAAAAGATTCGTTGGAAACACCTGTCTGGTTTGCTTATCAAATTTCACCTGCCAACTATGTGCTTTATCACCTGACCGATTCTGTTTACGCCATGCTCGGAAAAAAGCCGATCATTCGGGAACAGGTTACCACAAAAGGAACCATAAAAAACTCCCTTTGGAATGCCATGATAGCACAGCATGACGATCCAAACCTTGCCATAAAACTTTCGGAAATTTATGCCTGGACCATCGATTTTTTTGAGCTTCGCAAAGGTAACCAGTACAAAGCCATTTACCGGAAAGTTTACGTTGACGGTAATTATGTGGGACTTGGAGATGTGGAAGCTGCCGATTTTATTCAAAAAGATGGTCATCACTTCGCTTTTTATTTTGAACAAAACGGCAAAGGTGATTATTTTGATGAAAACGGTAAAAGCCTGGAGCGTACATTTCTCAAGGCACCACTGAAATACCGGCGTATAAGCTCGCGATTTTCCAACCATCGCTGGCATCCTATTTTAAAAATTTACCGTCCGCATCACGGCGTGGATTATGTGGCTGCAGAAGGGACTCCGGTGCATGCTTTGGGCGATGGCGTTATTCTTAAAAGGGGCTATCAGCGAAATGGTGCCGGTAACTATCTGAAAATACGTCATAACAGTATTTATATGACGCAATACGCACATTTAAGCCGCTTTGCACGTGGTATGAAAGCGGGGAAACATGTGCGCCAGGGACAACTCATCGGCTATGTGGGGCATACCGGACTGGCCACAGGCCCGCATTTGGATTTCCGGTTTTACAAATATGGGAAACCGGTTAATCCACTGACTGTAAAATCGCCATCGGCCAAACCTGTGGCACAAAAATTTCGTCCGGCTTTCGATTCCATTGTTAACCTTTATCGCCCGCTGCTCGACTCGTTGTAAAGACCGGTTTGGCAGTTGTAAAACAGTACTTTCATCCTGCGCTTTTGTCTAAGCCGGGTTATTAACAAAATCTTGGATTTTATTTTGTTAATAAGTTTCCATTGCTTTTAAAGGAAAAATCTATATCCTGATAATCAGCGATATAACAATTATTAATAAAATTATTTAACTCAAAAATGTAATTTTTTTTTAACATTGTGGTAAAATGTGGTAAATAATGTGAAAATGTGGTAAATATAGTGTATATTTACGCCATAAAACTGTGTTTAATGCCCAATATTTTAGGAACATACGAAGCCAAAATAGATGCCAAAGGAAGATTCATGTTTCCAGTGGCTTACAAAACCCAAATGGGCGATGTAATGAAAAATGGCTTTGTGGTGAAACGGAGCATTTTTAAAAAATGTCTTGAGCTTTTTACTGCCGACCAGTGGTTGGTAGAAACCGCCATGGTGGGAAAGCTGAATATGTTTAAAAAAAAGAATGCAGATTTTGTTACCAAGTTTATGGCTGGCGTCAAACCGGTCGGGTTGGATAGTACCGGAAGGTTACTCCTCCCGAAGGACTTGCTGAACTATGGCGGAATTGCTAAGGAGATCGTGCTCACATCAGTCGTAAACCGAATTGAAATCTGGGATAAAGAGGCCTACGAAAAGGCTGTGGATTATGACCCGGATGATTTTGCCAATCTGGCTGAAGAGGTTATGGGTGAGTTCGAAACCGAATAAGATATGTATCACAATCCGGTATTATTGCATAAAAGCATAGAAGGTTTAAGCATTTGTCCTGACGGGATATATGTGGATGCAACCTTTGGCGGCGGTGGCCATGCCCGGGCTATCCTTCAACAACTCGGTGCCAGGGGGCGTCTCGTGGCTTTTGACCAGGATCCGGAAGCCGAAGTCAATAAGCCGGAGGATAAACGAATAATTTTTGTCAACCAGAATTTCCGTTACCTGAAAAATTTCCTGCGCCTCTACGATGTGCTACCAGTGGATGGAATCCTGGCTGATCTTGGTGTAAGCTCGCATCAGTTTGATGTGGCAAAGCGTGGTTTCTCCACCCGCTTTGATGGCCCACTTGATATGCGTATGGGGAAACATCAAAACCTGACAGCTGCCGATGTTATCAACACTTATTCCGAAGATGAACTTAATCAGGTTTTCCGTCTGTACGGCGAAATTAAAAACAGCCGCTGCATGGCTAAACTTATTTGTGCACAGCGAAAAGAAAAAGTTTTCAAAACCACCTTTGAACTGGAGGCTGCGGTTGAAAAATGTATTCCGCCCACACGTAAAAATAAAATGTTGGCCATGCTGTTTCAGGCTATCCGCATCGAAGTAAACCAGGAACTGGAAGTTCTGAAATCTTTTCTTGAGCAAACTGCTGACATACTAAAACCCGGAGGCCGGCTGGTGGTTATCTCGTACCATTCGCTGGAAGACCGGCTGGTGAAGAATTTTATCAAGACCGGAAACTTTGAGGGAAAAATAAAAAAAGACTTTTTCGGAAATAACCTGGTTGATTTCAAACCGGTAGTTAACAAAGTGATTACTCCCGATGAAGAAGAAATAACGCAAAACAGCCGTGCCCGTTCGGCAAAGTTACGAATTGCTGAAAAAATTGGTGAACAATGAAAAGAAACAAACGTAAAATAGAATTTACAGAAGGCCATACTTCCCAAAATAATCCGGTGGGAACCTTCGGCCGTGCTACGCAGGATGTGCTGGGTGGTGCTATTCTGGAAAATAAAAGAACACGACAGATTTTTCCGTTTTTGCTTTTCCTGGCCGGCCTTGCATTTATCTATATCACTAATGATTATGTGCTGGAAAACAAAGTCAGGAGAATATCCAAAATAGAACTTGAAATCAGGGAGTTGCGATACGAATATATCTCCGTTAAGTCAGATTTAATGACACTTAGTAAACAGTCGCAGCTGGAAAAACGATTAGAGGGCATCGGCATTAAAGAAAATAACGTGCCTGTAAAAACACTCATTATTTATCAAAAACAGGAGAAGTAACTTTGGAAAATAATAAGAAAATCATATTGTCTCGTGTTTATCTCGTTTATTTCGCGACTCTGATTTTTGCCTTGCTGATTATCGGAAAGATAGTTTACATCCGGTACAAGGAAGGCCCTGCATTGCTGGCCAAAGCCCAAAAGCAGGAAATAAAAATTTTTAGTCTGAAAGCTGACCGTGGTAATATTTTGTCGGATAAAGATAATTTGCTCGCTACTTCTGTGCCGGTTTTTGAGATTAGAATGGATGTGGCCGGCGGCTACATTTCCAATGCGTTCTTTAACCGGAATGTTGATTCGCTGGCTTACCGTCTGGCATCGCTTTTTAAAGACAGATCGCAAGCTTACTATAGAAAAATATTGAAAAGAGCGCGTACTCTTGGCAATCGTTACCTGTTGATTCATCGTCATGTAAACTATACTCAACTGAAACAGTTACGTACTTTTCCGATTTTCAGAAGGGGAAAAAATCTGGGCGGATTCATTGCTATTCAAAAAACAATAAGACGCCTCCCCTTTGGTCAGCTTGCTGCCCGTACCATTGGCTATGAAAATAAAAAAGAACATCTTTTTGTCGGTCTTGAAGGTGCCTATTCCAAGGTGCTTACCGGCGTGAATGGTAAACAGATTAGGCGAAGGATAAATGGTGGTGCGTGGCTGCCCATTCACGATGAAAATGAAATTGAACCTCAAAATGGAATGGACGTCATAACGACACTGGATATGAACCTGCAGGATGTGGCTGAAAACGCGTTGCTAAAGCAGATGATAAAACATGAGGCCATGATGGGAACCGCCGTGCTGATGCAGGTGAAAACCGGCGACATCAAAGCTATTGCCAATCTGCGCTACGACAAAAACAGCAGCTCCTATATCGAAAGCTACAACATGGCTATTGGCGAAAAATACGAACCCGGTTCCACGTTTAAACTGGCTTCTATGATTTCCGGCCTGGAGGACCACAAATTTAAGTTAAGCGATACCGTGTCCGTGAAAAAAGGCTATGTGGTTTACTATGGCCGGACGCTGCGCGATGTGCACGTCATCGGCGATGGCCTCATTACCATCCGGCAGGCTTTTGAACACTCTTCCAACGTAGGGGTTTCCAAAGTGATGCAGAAAGCGTACAAAGAGGATCCATCAAAGTTTATCGCTCACCTGTATGCAATGGATTTGAACAAACCCCTGGGGTTGAAAATTGCCGGTGAAGCCAATCCGTATATTAAAAGTCCGAAAGATAGAAAACACTGGTACCTTACTTCACTACCTTGGATGTCGGTGGGATACGGACTGGAGTTAACTCCGTTGCAACTGCTGACTTTTTACAATGCGGTGGCCAACAATGGTGTGGAGGTAAAACCACGTTTTGTTACGGCTATTTCCGATGGCGGACGTGTAGTGAAAAAGTTTGGTGTACAGGTACGAAATCCGCAAATTGCTTCTCTTTCCATTATCCGGAAAGTACAAAGCCTGCTCGTGGGTGTGGTTTTACACGGAACAGCACAAAACCTGAAAAACAAACATTTTCAAATTGCCGGGAAAACAGGTACGGCAAAAATTTCCATAGGTGGAAAATATATCCCGGGTGCCTATAATGCCACTTTTGTGGGGTATTTTCCTGCCAAAGATCCGCAGTATTCATGTATTGTGGTGATTAACAGGCCAAAACACGGATACTATGGGAGCGGTGTGGCAGCACCGGTTTTTAAGGAAATTGCCGATAAGGTTTATGCCACTTCACTGGCGTTGCATGAGAACCCCAAAAAGGGTAAGGTCAATGAATCCTTCCCGCTGGCAATGAATGCTGCCTGGTATCCAGATTTGAAAACTATTTACAAAGACCTTGGTATAAAAACTGCCAAAGGCTCTTACGCCAAAACCTGGACGGTGACCGGAGACCGACATGACAAAGTGATTTTCTTTTCCAAAACCTTTGCAAAAAACATGATTCCCAATGTGAAAGGGATGACGGCTATAGATGCGATTTTCCTTTTGGAAAACATGGGGCTGACCACACGTGTACAGGGCAGGGGTGTGGTATATCATCAGTCGCTGAAACCGGGAACACGTTTCCAAAAAGGACAGAAAATTTTAATTCGATTAATTAATTTTTAAAACAGACCGTTGAAAAAGTTGCATGACATATTAAATAAAGTCGGCGTTGAGAGCATCAACGGAAATGAAGATGTGGTTGTTTCCAACGTGATTTTCGACTCGCGAGATGTCAGTCCGGGCGATGTTTTTGTTGCCGTGTCCGGCACACGGGTCGATGGTCATCGTTTTATTGATAGCGCCGTCAGACAAGGTGCTGTGGCTGTGGTTTGTGAGATTTTACCGCAAAATATTAATACTG
>CAYLSW010000121.1:0-6441 GCA_964386145.1 uncultured Lentimicrobiaceae bacterium
TCCCTGCCAAATACCGGTATTCAGCCGATAGTGACTAATAGGAATCGTTAGGGAGACACCGAAAATTGCTGATTTAAAATGGGCAGGCATGTCATCGGAACCTTCCAGTACGTGTGTGTAAAAAGGGGCGCCTTCGGGGGCAATTTTGTCAAGTAGTGAATTCAGGTCGGTGCGTACATCGGGATCGGCATTTTCGTTGAGCATCAATGCTGCTGAAGTATGTTTCAGAAACAGATGGAGGAGGCCTGTTTCGGGTAGTTCGTCAAGAGCATCAAGTATAAGATTGTCAATCAGATGAAAACCACGCGGAAAGGAAGGAAGAGTAATTTCTTTTTGTATTACCATGTTTATTTTATTTGGTACAAAAGCGAAAAAACCCTGCATCAGCTTTTTGATGCAGGGTTGTAAGAAGTGTGAAACGCTGTTACTTTTTGATACCTGCAATTTCTTCCAGCATATCGGTTGTCAGCGATTTTGGTCTTTCGATAGCATAGCCTAAAGCTCTGTCCCAGGTAATGTTTGCAAGGACACCCATGGCTCTTCCCACTCCAAACAGAACGGTATAGAAGTCATACTCACGCAAGCCATAATGCCACTGGATAACACCTGACTGAGCATCCACATTGGGCCACGGATTCTTGGCTTTACCCTGTTCTCTCAAGATATCGGGAACCACATCGTACAGACGCGAAACAAAAGCAAAAATCGGGTCGTCCGGCAAATGTTTCAGGCAGAACTCACGTTGTGACATATATCGCGGGTCGGTTTTACGCAATACGGCATGACCGTATCCCGGTATCACCTGTCCGCTGTTCAGCGTATCCCATACAAATTCTTTCATTTTCTCTTCTGAAGGTAATTTCCCGTCCATTTTTTCCATCACAGACTGAATCCATTTCAGTACTTCCTGATTTGCGAGACCGTGAAGAGGACCTGCCAGACCATCAAGACCGGCAGAAAGAGAATAGTAAGCATCGGAAAGGGCAGAGGCCACAAGATGTGTAGCGTGAGCAGAAACATTTCCTGACTCATGATCAGAGTGAATAATAAAATACATACGAGCCACATCATCGTAAGGCTCAGGCAGTCCCATCATGTGCGCAAAGTTACCACCCATATCCAGGTCCGGGTCGGGGGCAATGTGGATGTCGCTTTTGTATTTCATCCGATAGATATAAGCTGCTATCATCGGAAGTTTGGCAATGATATCGGTAGCATCCTCATACATTGGCTCCCAAGCCGTCATTTTGTTAAATCCTTCGGCATAGAATTTAGCAAATTTTGATTCACGCTGCATGGACAAAATGGCTGCTGAGAACATGGTCATGGGATGCGTATCGCGGGGCATAGCCCTCAGAACATCAAAAACATATTGAGGGACGTTTCTTCTTTTTTTGAAATCGTCAACTATTTCCAGCGTTTCTTCCACCGTAGGGACTTCGCCGGTAAGCAGGTAATACCAAAAAGCTTCAACGTAAGGATAGTCTTTGCCTTCAGGTTTGGGAATGATGGCCATCACTTCAGGAATAGTTTTCCCTCTGAAGCGAATACCTTCCATAGGGTCAAGGTAAGAAATATCAGTTGCCAGACCTTTCACACCTCTCATGCCGTTAATGGCCTGAGAAATGTTTACTTCACCCACTTTAACGTCACCAAATTCTTTCAGCAGACGCGTTGTTCGCGGCCTGTGGGCTTCTATTTTTTTTCCTAATGTTTCTTTTAAAGTTGCCATGATTTTTTATTTTATGTGATGTCGGAGTCATCCGGCTTAATTTAATTTTTTCTGCAAATTTTTATCCAACGCATTTAGAAAGCCTTCGGTAGTCAGGTAATCTTTCTCTGTCATAGCGCTACCTTTGATCAACAGGGCAAGGTCTTTGGTCATCTGACCGGCTTCGACGGTTTCCACACAAACTTTTTCAACATTACGGGCAAAATCCATCAAAGGCTGGTTGTCGTCAAATTTACCACGGTAATACAATCCGCGCGTCCAGGCAAAAATGGAGGCAATAGGATTGGTAGAAGTGGCTTTCCCCTGCTGATATTGACGATAGTGACGGGTTACGGTACCGTGAGCAGCTTCAGCTTCAACGGTTTTACCATCAGGAGTCAACAGCACGGAGGTCATCAGTCCGAGCGAGCCAAATCCCTGGGCAAGGATGTCAGACTGTACGTCGCCATCGTAGTTTTTAGTAGCCCACATAAATCCGCCCTCTTTTTTCATCACCTGGGCAACCATGTCATCTATCAGACGATGCTCATAGTAATTACCATTGGCTTCAAATCTTTCTTTAAATTCATTGTCATATATTTCCTGGAAAATATCTTTGAAACGGCCATCATATTTTTTCAGGATGGTATTTTTGGTAGAAAGGAAAAGATCCTGTTTTTTCTCCAGTGCCATATTGAAACAGGCATAGGCAAACCCTGTAATTGATTCATCGGTATTGTACATCGACATAGCTACGCCATCGCCTTCGAAATGAAATACTTTATATTCCTGAGGTTTGCTGCCATCGTCGGGAGTAAATTTAATGGTCAGCGTTCCTTTTCCACTGGTTCTGAAATCAGTAGCTTTGTACTGGTCACCATAAGCATGACGGCCGATAATGATGGGTTTTTTCCAACCGGGGACAAGACGAGGAACGTTTTTCATCAAGATAGGCTCACGAAAAACAGTCCCGCCCAATATATTACGAATGGTTCCATTGGGGGATCTCCACATTTGTTTCAGGTCGAACTCTTCCACGCGACCTTCATCGGGAGTGATGGTAGCGCATTTCACACCAACTCCATATTTTTTGATGGCATTTGCAGCATCGACGGTAATCTGGTCATCGGTTTCATCACGTTTTTGAATACTCAGGTCATAATATTTCAAGTCAATATCCAAATAAGGCAGGATGAGCTTATCCTTAATCATTGCCCAAATAATCCTTGTCATCTCATCACCGTCCAGTTCTACTACCGGAATTGCTACTTTAATTTTTTCCATTCTTTCAAATCTATTGTTAATAAAATAAGCTATTTTTTGCGTCCGTAAAATTACAACAACTATGGGATTTTTGTTTAGGTATTTTACTAAAAACTATTAATTTAAAACACATACAAATTACGCATGCGTAGTAAAATATGATTAGCTGCTTTCGAGGCTATATCTTTCATTCTCAGCTTTTCCTTCTCCGTTTACCGACAAAAAACTACCAATGACCGAATTTTTGTTTCACAGGGCGAGAAGGCGTCCTATTTTTGTCGTGAAATTAAAAACAAAGAAAAATGACTCAGAAAAAAAAATTGTACAGAACCGTTAACAACAAAGTGATAGCCGGGGTAGCAGGAGGACTGGCAGAATATTTCGATGTGGATGTGGTTATTTTCCGATTGCTGTTTGTGCTACTGCTTGTTTTCGGCGGAGGAGGTCTGCTCGCCTATATCATCATGTGGATTGTGGTCCCTGCCGAACCTGTTCCGTTAAATTACAACAGCAGTAGCTCCACAACACAATCCGGTGAAACAGGACAGGATACGAGTGCAGGTAACGACCCCTCAGAGCCACAGGCGACTTATGCCGCTACCACAAAAAAAAGTGGCACCTCCAACGCCAGTCTGGTGGCAGGCATCATCCTCATCGCAATGGGCATTCTCTTCCTTGTCAACAGGATGATACCCTGGGTTAATCTGGGTAATTTCTGGCCTGTATTATTGATCATAGGCGGCTTTTTTATTATTGATCCGAATATTTTAAAATCTAAAAACAGACAACAATGAAATTTAGAAACGTTTTTTGGGGATTGAGCCTCATCATCATCGGCAGCCTGCTGGTTGCCCGCAATCTGGGAGTCGTTGATTTCGACTGGTTCAATATTATCCGTCTGTGGCCGTTGCTCTTTATCCTCTGGGGATTGTCGGTGCTGCCCATACGCCAGACAATAAAAGTGGGGGCACTCATTATGCTTCTCGGTGGTGCCACATGGTTTGTGTTGGAAGCACCGAAATCGTTTGAACCCTGGGATGTCTTCTCTCACTTTAATTACAATGGTAATGATGCCTATCAGGAAGGCTTTGATGCGGGTAGTGCAACAGCGGATTTTCTTAAAAATCAACAACATATCACCATCCCTTATGCTGATACAATCCAATATGCAAAGTTTGATATGGATGCTGCTGCCGGGAAATTTACAATCAACGATACCAGCTCCTATTTACTCTCTTTCTACCGGAAAGGAACATACGGATCGCATTATCAATACTCTGTAAACCGGAACAACCATGATGTAACCATTAAATTTGCTGAAAAAGGAAATGGGTATTCCTTCTTTCACAACCACAATCACAATCACAAAGAGATTACTATCTCTTTAAATCCGGCACCGGTGTGGGATATCAGCTTAGATGCCGGCGCCAGTTCGGTCAATTACGACCTGCGCAAATTCAAAGTGCGAAAAGTCAGTTTAAATGGTGGTGCAGGTTCGTTTAAGATTACGTTGGGCGACAAGTTTCCTGACGTGAAAGTAGATATTAATGCCGGCGCTTCATCGCTTACGCTGAGAGTTCCGGAAAACACGGGCTGCGATCTGGAAATCACCGCTGTAATGTCCGGAAAACATCTACCCGGTTTCGATAAGATAAGCAGTGGCCATTACCAAACAGAAAATTATGATTCGGCCAAAAACAAAATTCATTTGAATGTGGATGCCGCCGTCTCCAGTTTCCGTATCATACGTTATTAAAGACAATGTTATCCCTGACCCGATCAGGTTCCATATATACAACCCGGCACGAAAGCCGGGTTTTTTTTATCCCCGTTTTTCCCTTTCTTTGCCAAATACAAAACAAAACGAAGCCCGTACTTAATCTGTTGATTATCACACTTATGATATCTTAACTATTGAAAATGCAAGCACAAAATATAAAAACTGTTCCGCCAAAAGCGAAGAAAATCCCCAAAAAGCTGAAAAAACACGGACACATCCGCACAGACAACTATTATTGGCTCAACGAGCGGGAAAATCCGGAGGTTCTTGCTTATTTAAAAGAAGAAAACGATTACACTGAAACGGTCTTCAATAAGCCCACAAAAGTGTTGCAAAAAACACTTTTCGACGAAATGGTTGGGCGTATCCCGCAAAAAGAGAGTTCTGTTCCTTATACTGTGAACGGTTATGCTTATTATACCCGCTACGAAGAGGGAAAAGAGTACTCGTTTTATTGCCGCAAAAAAGCAGAGAAAGACGCACCGGAGGAGGTTATGCTCGATGCGAACAAAATGGCGGAAGGTCATCGCTTTTTTGATATTAACAACTGGGAAATCAGCCCTGATAATCAGATGATTGCCTATAGCCTTGATACCATCAGCCGCCGCCAATATACACTCTGTTTCAAAAATCTGAAAACAGGTGATACTTATACCGATAAAATTCCCAACACTTCGGGAGACATAGCCTGGGGCAACGACAACAAGACCATTTTCTATTCTGCTAAAGATGCGGCACTTCGGCCATACAAGATTTTTCGGCATACCCTGGGAGAACCGATGGAAAATGACAAGCTCATATTTCACGAAAAGAATACTTCGTTTGACGTCAGTGTCTATAAAAGCAAGTCAGATAAGTTTGTGGTAATAAGCTCTGAATCGACACTATCCACAGAGTATCAGTTACTGAACGCAGATAAGCCAACCGGGAATTTCAAAGTTTTCGCTCCCCGCATGAAAAAAGTGGAGTACGAAATAGCACATCAAGGCAACCGGTTTTTGATTCGTACTAATTTCAAAGCCAAGAATTTCAGGCTTATGGAGACATCACTGGACAAAACCGGAGTGGAAAACTGGAAGGAGGTGATCCCTAACCGAAAAAATGTACTTCTTGAGGAAGCAGAAGTATTTGACAATTTTTTTGTAATTGCAGAACGAGAAAATGGTTTGCTACGCTTTCGTCTGTTTAACTTAAACGAGGGTACCGACTATTATTTGCAATTTGATGAACCGGATTATGCTGTCTATTTTGACGACAATTACGCTTACAATACGGATATTCTGCGTTATGGATACACTTCATTGAAAACGCCAAACACCATCTACGATTACAATATGTACACTGGCAAACGACAGTTAAAAAAATCTCAGAAAGTCATAGGTGGTTACAACCCTGAAGCGTATGTTACCGAGAGGAGCTATGCGAAAGCCCGCGATGGCGTGAAAGTCCCGGTGAGCATCGTTTACAAAAAAGGGTTTCGAAAAGATGGTACGCAACCGCTGCTGCTTTATGCATATGGCTCTTATGGTTACAGCATGGAATCTGTCTTTCACTCTTCGCGGCTGAGTTTGCTCGACCGGGGATTTGCCTTTGCCGTTGCCCACGTACGTGGCGGGGAAGAAATGGGACGTAAATGGTATGAAGATGGTAAGCTGCTGAAAAAGAAAAATAGCTTTTTTGATTTTAT
>CAYLSW010000122.1:0-1593 GCA_964386145.1 uncultured Lentimicrobiaceae bacterium
TTGGCAAATTGTGTAACAAATTGTTTTAAATCTTCATACATAACATGCTTTTTTTCCGGATTATCCAAAGGTAAAAATATTTTCCGGTTCTGTGTTTTTCATCGTCATGCTTTTTACTTTGAGGGTAAGGTTGAGCTAAGGAGAGAGTTTAATTCTGAGCCATTGGCAGGCCAACCTAATGCTCATCGCTATGACGGAGTTGGATTGGATTGGACAACTTTGAGCGTGGACGCTCAAAGCAGGGTAGAGGCTCAAAGCGGAGCTTAACAAAAAAATAAACCCCCACCCGCTGTGAAAATCCAAAAAATGATTTCCTTTGTAAAGAAAATGAACAGACAGATTATTATTTGGTTATCAATTATTTAAAATTAAAACTATGATGAATACCATAGCCCTTGTGGCCCATGACAACCGTAAACAGGATTTGATAGAATGGGTGGAGTATAATTATAAACAGTTGATGGACAAAAAGCTGGTTTGTACCGGAACCACCGGACGGCTGGTAAAAGAAGCGCTTGAAAAACATCTCGGCGGGAAAAAGATAAAAGCTATTGAGCTTCTGAAATCAGGTCCGCTGGGCGGCGACCAGCAGCTGGGCGCCATGATTGCCGAAGAGAAAATTGATATGCTCATCTTCCTGTGGGATCCCATGGAGCCGCAACCCCACGATGTGGATGTAAAAGCCCTGTTGCGTATTGCCGTCATGTACAATGTTCCCACAGCCAACAACCGTTCCACCGCTGACTTTTTAATTACTTCAGAACTGTATAATACTGATTACAAACCAATCTTGAAAGATTATGCTGCTTATATCAAAAGAAATATAAAATGAATATCCATGTTTAAGGAGTAAACATACCGGAGGATAATCAAAAAGTCCGCCTTGCGGACGACTCAAAAATAGTCAGGGATTTTAATCCCTGGCAATTGGATCAATATTCTACAAAAATATTAACGAATGAAAGACTACAAACAATACATCACCATTAATGCCGAGCCGGAGGATGTGTATGCCTGCCTCACCAATCCTTTTACCATTGAGCTCTGGTCGGATATGCCTGCAAAAGTGGAAAACAAGGAAGGTACTGAGTTTGAAATGTTTGAGGGCGACATAGCCGGCAAAATTCTGGAGCTTGTCCCCAACGAAAGGGTGGTACAACAGTGGTATTTCGGCAACCAGGAAGAGCCCTCCATCGTTACTTTCAAAATTCATCCGGACAAAGCAAAAGTCTCGCTGGAGCTGCGCCATACCAACATCCCCGATGAGGCTTATGATGAGATAACAGATGGCTGGGAAAAATATTATCTCGGACGGATAAAAGAATTTCTGGAGATTTGAGGTGTGAGACAGTAAACCCCTACTATTCATTAACATTAAAAGCGAATTAAAAGCAGGAGTTTATTTCTGAGCTGCCTTTGCGATGGCCAGTACGTTGGTGCAGCGTGAGTATCTTATCTGTTTCGGGCGTTATCACCCGAAGAACTAACAACAAAAAATTAACAGCACGAAAAGTCTCCCAAACAAATTCTTCGAAGACAGGCAGGAAAAATGAGCGTTTATGCTTAATTTTGCTCCACAGTTTCAAATTGAAA
>CAYLSW010000122.1:1721-6423 GCA_964386145.1 uncultured Lentimicrobiaceae bacterium
CACAGGTTTTGTGATGCTGTTTTCACTAATTACCATCTTCTTTTACAAAAACCGCAAAGTCCAAATGCAAATCATTAAAGTGTGTATCCTTGTGGAAGTCGTGTTCATCGGCCTTTTCTTTTTGTATTATGTTGATTTTCTGCAGAAACTTACCGGCGGAACTGCCGAATACAAAACAGCTGTTTTCATGCCGTTGATTGCTTTGGTTTTTCTGGTGCTGGCCTATCGTGGGGTGTTGCAGGACGAACGGCTGATACGCAGTGCTGACAGACTGCGGTAGCTAAATTTTTTTGTACCGGTCAATATCCAGTATCTCCAAATCTTTCGGCCGTGCTTTTTCAATGACAAACCGAACCATTGTTATACTTTTGTGAAAACCTGAATGACCCGCAGCCCCAGGATTGATGTGCAGGAGTCCGTATTTGTTGTCGGGGATGACCTTTAAAATGTGCGAATGTCCCGAAATGAAAAGTCCGGGACGGTATTTAAGTATCAATTCTCTCGCTTGCGATGTATAGTGTCCGGGATAACCGCCGATGTGCATCATCAGAACGCTCAGCCCTTCCACCGTGAAAAATGCAACTTCCGGGAAATCTTTACGCAACTCACCGCCATCGATGTTTCCGTAAACCGCGCGAACCGTTGCAATAACCTCCAGTTGTTTAATTACCTCCACAATGCCAATATCACCGGCATGCCATATCTCATCACAACCGGAAAAAAATTCCGGAATCCTGGGATGAAAAAACCCGTGTGTATCGGATAAAAGTCCTATGGTACTCATAACAATTGGCGGCAAATGTAAATAAAAGATGGATAGAATGTTTTCAAACAGTTATAGCCTGCTCAATTCACAAATTGATCTATTGCGAAGCCAAACTGCTTTGATTTAAAGGCAATGCTTGATTTCCAATTCTCGAAAAGCTAAGGCTATTGCTGCGAGTCGAAAATCTGCGCTCATCTTTACTCTTCGTATTTTGGCTTCTCATGATGAAAAACTTATAAATTAATCTGGTTAGGATTGTGAAATTTAAATTTACATCTTAATTCGATATTCGTTAATCAATATTCGATATTTAGACATAAGTGACTGGCAACAATTTGAACCACACGTACCTGTTTTTCATCAGCCGAATGTCTTTTGAAGCTTTTGAGATTGGAGTACGATCAATAAAAATCAGTTGAGGCAAACAGATAGTCATTTAATGTCTGTCTGTTGGCAAAAAAGAAAATTACAGCTATTGCCGGAAAGGCGAACGGTAAACGTAACAGGGTATATTTAATCACCTGCTTTTCTGGTTATTTGCGTATTGACATTCTATGAAGTTTTATTATCCATCACTCTGAAATATCAATTCATCAGCATAACGTTCCAGAGGCTT
The DNA here is from genome assembly GCA_964386145.1 of uncultured Lentimicrobiaceae bacterium. Classification (GTDB taxonomy): domain Bacteria; phylum Bacteroidota; class Bacteroidia; order Bacteroidales; family F082; genus Sulfidibacterium. Next base: position 3,104 of record CAYLSW010000122.1, read on the forward strand.
TGTGTCTGACTATTGGTGGTTTGGTGAATTTATGAGAGGCACACATTTTTCTATGACACATAATTTTAAAACTTATTCTCCAAATTCCGGTGCATGAATCTCCCCTATCGGATACCAGTCAATTTCACCCATACCGTTACTACGCAAAATTTCATTGGTTTTAGAAAAATGATGACAGCCGAAAAATCCTTTATGAGCTGAAAACGGTGATGGATGAGTCGCTTTCAAGATATAGTGTTTGGAAGTGTCAATCAGCTCTGCCTTCTCCTGCGCAAACCTGCCCCAGAGCAAAAACACAATCCCGGCCCGCAGATCCGAAATAGTACGAATCACCTGATTTGTGAAGACCTCCCATCCTCTCCCGTGATGCGAAGCCGGTTGCCCGGCACGAACGGTTAGCGTGGCATTGAGCAGCATCACCCCTTGGTGTGCCCACTTTTCCAGATTACCGGAAGTGGGAATGGGAATACCCATATCTTCATGCAGCTCCTTATAGATATTTTGCAACGAAGGCGGAATTCGGGCACCATTGGGAACAGAAAAAGCCAGCCCTTGTGCCTGACCATAGCCGTGATACGGATCCTGCCCGATAATCACCACTCGAACCGCCGTAAGTGGTGTCAGGTTAAAAGCAGAGAAAATCAGTTTTCCGGGAGGATAAACCGTTTGTGTTTTGACCTCCTTGCGCAGAAACTCTTTCAAGCTGCTAAAATAGTCCGCTTCAAATTCATCTTTCAGCGCCAGCCGCCAGCTCTCTTCAATTTTGGGAGCAGATTGTGTCATAGCTTTTTCCTTTTTAACAATAAAATCTGTGAAACCTTGTTATTCTAATAAAATCTACCTTTCTTTGTACAGACTTCTATAATTGTTTGCAAGTTATGAAAAAAATAGTGATTATACTCTCCGTTTTCGTTTTCCTTGCCATGTTGGCTACCTCCTGTTCCTCCACCAGACAATGTGCTGCCTACAATAACGTTCAAAAGTATCAGAAAGAAGTAAAGTATTAGCTGCCTGATGCAAAAGTAAAAGTCTGAAAACTTTCTGATGTTTATTTACCATCGATTTAGTCGACAATGGAAAACGAACTAACGAGAGCCTGTCAACGTAGTGCCTGACTATTTATCTGTTCTGAAATTTGTTTATAGAATTTGTGATAAAAATACAACAGCGGTTAAACCTCGTCATCTTATAAGTCCTGAATTGTTTATATTTGGCCTTTCAAAAAACGGGTAATAAGGAAAATGAAGCGACTTTTTAAATATTTTTTTTTGTTTTTATTAGTAACACTATTTTCCCCGGCATACAGCCAATTTAACACTGAAGTTCCCGATAGTATCACCAATAAAATTCTTTACAACAGGATACGTACCTATAGTGTCGTTGCCACCAATCTCGGTTACGGTATTCGTTATAAAACAGGTAAACGACTCTCCATTTTTAAAACCAGGTTATGGGAATTTGAAGGCGTTTACATGTATTCTTATAAACAGGTAAAGCTCCTTAATCCTTACTATCCCTATTCCAAAAAGTATGTTTACGGAAAACTAAACGACGTGTTTTTTCTGCGTGCCGGTATTTCCTGGAAAAAGCAACTAAACCAAAAACCTTACTCGGGAGGCGTTGAAATACGGCTTACCTATGGTGGTGGCATAACCCTTTCACTTGCAAAGCCCTATTATCTCTATGTCATTTATTATTACGAGGTTAGTCCCGGAAAATACAATTACATAACAAAGACAGAAAAATTTAATCCGGCCAATAATTCATGGGATGATATTTACGGAAGAGCGCCATTTACTAAAGGTTTTGGCGAAATAACCTTTCATCCGGGATTTTATGGTAAAATTGGATTGAACTTTGAATTTGGAAAAGAACAAACAAAACTAAAAGCACTGGAAATTGGTGCCACTCTTGATGTGATTCCTGGCGGAGTAGTCATTATGTCCGGACAAAAAAACACAATATTCTATCCCACACTCTACCTCGCCTTTTCGATGGGGAAAAGATTTAACAAATACTAATTTTACTTTCAAAAACTTACGATTTATTTTAACTCCTGATATCATTTTTTCTTAAAAACGTGAGTAGTTTCCGCATGGCTTTTCCCCGGTGGCTGATACGATTTTTCAGTTCGGGAGATATTTCAGCAAAAGATTCAGCATAGCCATCCGGCAAAAATACAGGATCATAACCAAACCCGGAATTGCCTACACGTTGCTCAAGGATAAGTCCATCTATTCTACCTTCAAACTGAAACTCAGCACCATCCATGATTAATGAAACAACGGTTTTAAAGCAGGCCGTACGGTTTTTTTTATCTGTAAGAGCATCCAACAGTTTGGACACATTCTCTTCATAAGAAGCGTGCTCTCCTGCATAGCGTGCCGAGTAAACACCTGGTGCACCATCAAGAGCGTCAACTTCGAGGCCTGTATCATCAGCAAAACAATCCAACCCATAGCGTTCAAAGATAAAATGAGATTTCTGCGAAGCATTTTCCGCCAATGTAGCTCCTGTTTCAGGAATATCCCCATAAAAACCAATATCTTTCAAGGATACGATTTCAAAAATATCTCCAAGCAAAGCCCTCACTTCCGACAGCTTATGGAGGTTATTGGTGGCAAAAACAAGTGTTTCCATGTGCAAAATTTTTTGCCAAAAATAACTCCAATTCACGCACTCTCCCACCTTAATCAAACTTTTTTTCAGCCAACAATCGGGGATGGCTTCACGCCAGCGCACAACTCCACCCGCCGGGTTTGCCTTGGGGACGTGTAGTTTGGTAACTCCCTTTCAAATTCCTTTGCAAAACTGCCCTGGCTTTTATATTGACTGTCCACTGTGCAGCGGCCCAAAAAGGTAACTACAACAAACTGAATAAAATAATAGATTTTTTCATAAAAATATCTTAATCATCACGGGGTTAAGTTTGTGAAACAAGTATCCATTACAAAGATAAATCAATTGGTATCTTTGCGTCTTTCTTAACGAAAAAATATATGGCGAATTTTATCCTTCTTCTTGTAAAACACAAAAGGCTGGGCTATATGTTTTTACCGCGGATAGTTGAAAAACAGGATGCGTATTATAATTTGAAACGCCTTGCCACGCATACAGACAAAGCAGAGCAAAATTTCGCCGATATTGAAAATCAAATACTGAAACAAATTTACGAATACGATGAACACGTCCTCAACAAAGTTTTTGACAACCGCCGGCTGACAGTTAAAGAGTTCTGGGAAAAGACAGACGATGAAAAAATAAAAAATCATATACGCCCTTACATCGAAAGACGTCTGATTAAAATTTTCAGACTGTTG
>CAYLSW010000123.1:0-6411 GCA_964386145.1 uncultured Lentimicrobiaceae bacterium
ATATCTCCCGCCTGCCTATTATGGTTGACTCCTCCAAATGGGAAGTGCTCGAAGCCGGACTGAAATGCATTCAGGGAAAGGGTATTGTCAACTCTATCAGCCTAAAAAACGGTGAAGAAGAGTTCCTTGATCATGCCCGTAAAATACGAGATTACGGTGCAGCGGCGGTGGTCATGGCTTTTGATGAAAATGGGCAGGCATCTACCTACGAACGCCGTATTGTAGTTTGCAAACGTGCTTATGACCTGCTGACGCAAAAGGTAAATTTTCCCCCCGAAGATATTATTTTCGACCCCAACATTCTCGCTATCGGTACGGGAATGGCCGAACATAACAATTATGCCGTCGATTATATAAAAGCCACCCAATGGATTAAGGAAAACCTTCCTTATACTAAGGTGAGCGGCGGTGTCAGCAACCTCTCGTTTGCTTTCCGCGGGAATAATCCTGTACGCGAAGCCCTCAATTCGGTGTTTTTGTATCATGCTATCAAAGCGGGGATGGATATGGGAATTGTCAACCCCGGCATGTTGCAGATTTATGACGAAATTCCCGCCGACCTGCGTACGCTGGCGGAAGATGTGGTACTCAACAGACGGAAAGATGCTACCGAAAGACTTTTGGTGTATGCCGACAAAGTTAAAAACCAATCTCTTAAAAAAGAGGTAAAAACCGATGCCTGGCGGAAAGAACCCGTCAACAAGCGTCTTGAACATGCTTTGATAAAAGGAATTACCGATTTTATTGAGGAAGATGTGGAAGAGTCCCGTAAGCAGTTTTCGAGAGCACTGAATGTGATAGAACAACCGCTTATGGCCGGTATGAACGTCGTGGGCGATCTTTTTGGAGAAGGAAAAATGTTTCTGCCGCAGGTGGTGAAAAGTGCCAGGGTAATGAAAAAGGCAGTCTCTTATCTTTTGCCATACATCGAAGCGGAGAGACAAGAAGGGGAAGCTTCCTCTGCCGGAAAAATAGTGCTGGCCACCGTGAAGGGCGATGTTCATGACATTGGAAAAAATATTGTCGGCGTGGTGCTCTCGTGCAACAATTACGAGGTGATAGACCTCGGCGTAATGGTTCCTGCGGAGAAAATTCTTGAAATTGCAGAAAATGAAAATGCCGATGTGGTGGGCCTCAGCGGACTGATTACGCCTTCGTTGGAAGAGATGGTTCAGGTGGCTTCTGAGATGAAACGCAGAGGATTAAAAATTCCGTTACTCATTGGCGGGGCAACGACATCAATTATCCATACAGCAGTGAAAATTGCACCAGACTATAACCAGCCGGTGATACACGTGCGCGACGCCTCCAAAGTTACCGGTGTGCTGGCAAAACTATTCTCCCCTTCCGAACATGAGAAATTTGTGAACGATGTCAGTGCCTCCTATAAAAGAATACGGGAGGAGCATTTTGGCCGACAGAAAAAGAAACAATATATCAGCCTGAAAGAAGCACGCGAAAACCGTATTAATGTCGACTGGAAAGCAGTTGACATCAGCGTACCTAAGTTTACCGGAACAAAATATTTTGAAGATTATCCGCTGGAAGAAATACGGTCTTATATTGACTGGACTTTTTTCTTCCATGCCTGGAAAATCAACGGAAAATACCCGGCCATCTTCGACGACCCGGTAAAAGGAGAAGAAGCAAAAAAGATTTTTCACGATGCACAGCAGATGCTCGACAAGATTATTGCAGAGAAATGGTTACATGCAAAAGGGGTTATCGGTATTTATCAGGCACATGCCGTTGGCGACAGTGTTGAAATTTTTTCTTCGGAAAATAAAAAGCTGGCTGATTTCCACTTTTTACGAAATCAGGGCAAAAAAGAGGCAGGAACACCCAATCTTTGTCTGTCCGATTTTGTTGCTCCCAAAGATACAGGCCTGACTGATTATCTTGGCTTTTTTGCCGTTACAACCGGATTGGGTATTGAAGATCATATTAAAGCTTTTGTAGCCAATGATGACGATTATCAGGCTATTATGCTAAAAGTTATGGCCGACAGGCTGGCTGAAGCATTTACCGAGCTTCTGCACGAACGTGTACGCAAAGAGTTTTGGGGCTATGCTTCCGGGGAGAAGCTGAATATGGAAAAACTCCTGCGCGAAAAGTACAGAGGTATCCGTCCGGCACCAGGTTATCCTGCCTGTCCCGAGCATTCGGAGAAACGTACCATTTTTGATTTGCTGAAAGTGGAAGAAAAAGCCCGTATCAGGCTAACGGAAAATTATGCCATGTATCCGGCAGCTTCGGTGAGTGGATATTATTTTGCCCACCCGAAGGCACAATATTTCAATGTGGGAAAACTGCTGCCCGACCAGCTTGAAGATTATGCCCGTAGAAAAGGCCTGCCATTAGAAAAAGTAAATAGACTACTGAATATGAACATTGTAGAAAACGAATAGAAATTTGAGATTATGGATGAACTGAAAGTAACCGAACATATAGCCAGCTCCGATAAGGCTCTTTTTTCATTTGAGCTGTTGCCTCCGCTAAAAGGGCAGGACTTTTCTGCTATTCAAAAGACCATCGACCCGCTTATCGAATTTGACCCCGCGTTTATCAACATCACCTATCACCAGCAGGAGGTGGTTTACGATACGTTGGATAACGGCCTGATGAAAAAGCGAACGGTCAGAAAGCGACCCGGCACGGTAGGTATTTCGGCAGCCATCAAATACCGTTACAGCATTCCGGTAGTGCCGCACATTATCTGCGGTGGCTTCACACGCGAAGAGACCGAAAATGCGCTGATAGACCTTAACTTTCTTGGAATCAAAAATCTGCTTGTGGTAAGGGGAGACCCGCCGATGGGGATGAAAACCTTCGTGCCGGAGCCGGATGGCAATACCCATGCTGTTGATTTGGTGAACCAAATTGCCCAATTAAATCAGGGGCGCTATCTTGAGAAAGACATAAAAAACTACCGTTCTACCGATTTTTGTATCGGGGTAGCCGGTTATCCGGAAAAACACAGCGAATCGCCCAATCTCGAAAGCGATCTCCATTTTTTGAAGAAAAAGGTGGCTGCCGGGGCAGATTATATTGTTACCCAAATGTTTTTCAACAATCAAAAATATTTTGACTTTGTGAAAAACTGCCGCGCAAAAGGTATTGATGTACCCATTATTCCCGGGCTAAAACCTATTACAACCCAAAATCAAATGGCTTCGTTGCCACAGGCCTTTCATGTAGACCTTCCCGAAGTGCTTGTAAAAGAGATGCTGAAATGTAATAATAATAATGAAATAAGACAGGTGGGGATAGAATGGGCTATCTTTCAATCCAAAGAACTGCTGAAATTCGGTGTCCCGGGCATACATTTTTATACTATGGGCAAGTCGGATAATATTCGTGAAATTGCCAAAAATATTTTGTGATCCTAAGAAAATAATTTTTAGATTTTTATCTTTTAAACTTTGTTAAAAAATTAAGTATCAAAAAGTTAAAATAACTTAATCTTCTGCTTTTGGTATATTTTTTGACGCTTTTCGGTCTGATGAAATAAACCATAATAAATAAAGAAGGAGTGAAAATGAAAACAATCAAAAGGATTTTTGCAGCATTTCTGTTAATTGCCATAACTTCTGTGGGGTTGACTTCTTGCAACAATAGCCGAAATCATCTTGGAAAAACCAACCAAAACAAGGGTAATCAGAAAGTTGTTGAACCTGATACACTGAATATGTCAAAGGACACGCTGGCTTTGAGAGTTCGGCAGAGAACTCTCAAAGAGATAGAAAAGCAGCAGGCTTTAGTGGCTAAAGAGGCTCTGGCAGCCGTTACTCAAACTAATAATGCCATTAATTTTATCCACACCAGGCATGTCAAAAAGGCCGAAACAGCCATAAAAACAGCATTGGAGAACACAAAAACTTTGCTGAAAGAAAATCCCGGTGCCGATTTGTTCCCGGTTGATGAAAGCGTGAATGTTCACGATTTAGTAACCACCATTCCACAGGTTAACCAGGTTGTAAAAGATGCCGATGCGGAAATGACTAAGGGGAATTATCAGGCTGCCGCCGACTTACTGAATAATTTGAAAAGTGAGATGGATATCGTTACGGTGAATTTGCCTCTCAGCACTTTTCCAGATGGTTTGAAACAAGTGCTTAGCCTTTTGGGTAAGAACAATACGCAGCAAGCCGGTCAGGTTTTGCTCGGCATGATGAACTCGCTGGTGGTCAATCAGGTGATTATCCCGTTACCCATTCTAAGGGCTCAGGTGATGATGGCCGAGTCCCGGAATTTATTTGGCAAAAAAGTGGATAAATCAAAAGTAACAAACCTGCTTGAGAATGCCGACTATCAGCTAAAACTGGCACAGGCTCTTGGCTATGGAAATTTTGACAAGGAATATACTGCAATTTCCAAAGATATTGCTAACGTGAAAAGTTCTGTAAAAAAAGGTAATGCTTCACAGGATATTTTCGAAAAGCTTATAAAAAAAACAGAGAAATTTAAAGACCGCCTGGTAAAGGCCAGCAAGAAGATACGGTAACCGCTATCGGTTTTTTAATAAAACAGCCTGATAAAAAAAGCCGCCCTGTGTTGCAGGGAGGCTTTTTTTTGAATAACAGCTATCCTTTATTCCGGTATTCTTCCGGGAGTATAAGGTGCCTTCAGTGTGTCTAACTCTTTTCCGAGAGCTTTCAAATGCGCATCCACTTTTTTGATACGGGTCAAAACAGCGGGCATGGCATCTTTTACAATCTTCAGGTTCATCTTCTGCATGGCTGTGGGTGCCGAAGTAGATTGCCATGAAGCATAAATCGCCTCGTTGATGCGTTTCATCAATGGCATGGCTTCCGGCGGAACCTCTTCGAAGCTGGCTTTTGCCGGCGTGCCGTGGAACAGATAATTAATCTTTTCTATCTCTTCCCTGACGGCCTGTGCCTTGTTTTTCATGTCAAGGCTGGCCCCATTGGTAATTTGAATAGCCTGCTGTATGTAAGCTGTTTTCTGTTTGAGGCTGTTCAGGTATTTCTGTGCACCACTCGTAATGCGCCACAGGTTGGCCATCTCGCCAAAGAAAGCATCTAAAGCCTGACGATCTTTATCAGGTAATGTAGCGTTATGCAGCACTTTGGCTGTAAAGGTAATGGGGCCGGCAAGCAGTTTCTCTTTTCCATCGTGGAAGATTGAAAGGGCTACCGTGTATTGACCGGGAAGCGCAAGCATACCATTAGAACCATTTTTCAGCGGATTAAATTTCCCCTTTTTCAGCTGTACCGGTGAAGGACTCAGATAACGTAAATCCCAGTTGACACGGTGGAAACCTTTAACAGCGGGTTTATAAAGTTTACGCACCACATCTCCCGCTTTGTTTTTAATAGTAAAAATAAGGTAAGGTCCGGTTTCGTTTTTCTCTTTATTCAGTTCCTCTTTGGTTGGTTGAGGAATGGGTTCACTCTTTTTGAACAACGTTTTTTCTTTTTTCAAACGTTGTTGTTTCAGCGTTTGTGGAACATCTCTCATATAATAGGTAAAGTTAGCGCCAAAAGGAGGGTTAGGTGCCTGATAATAAGCAGAACCGGTTCCGTAACGGTTGCCTTTCTGAATATACATCAACGCATCCTTTGTGGGGAAAAGAATAGCTTCCGTATTTTTCAGCTTCTCAGCGGTAATATGGCGTAAAGCAGAATAATCATCCAAAATATAGATTCCCCGGCCAAAAGTGGCAATGACGAGGTCTTTCTCTCGTTTTTGAATATCGATGTCGCGTACAGCGATGTCCGGCATGCCTCCGCCGAGTTTAATCCAGTGCTGACCACCGTTTAGGCTGAAATAGAATCCGAATTCCGTACCGACAAAAAGCAGATTTTTGTTTACAGGGTCCTGTGCCACAGTATGTACCGATTCTTTGGGGAGATCACCGGCAATGGAAGTCCAGGTTTTGCCTTTGTCCGTACTTTTCAGCAGATAAGGTTTGAAGTCATTGCTTTTGATATTGTTGAAAGAGGCAAAAATGACGTTTTCATTAAAATTGGAAGGGAACACATCGCTCACATAAGTATATTCGGGAACTCCGGGAAATTTGGTTGTTTTGTTCCATATTTTTCCATCGTTGTCGGTGACCTGAACAACACCGTCATCCGTACCGACAACAATCAGACCTTCTTTCAACGGTGATTCGGCCAGCGAAACAATGGTTCCCCACTGTGAAGTGGAAACATCTTTGGCTACCGCATTGGCCGGCCAGTATTTTCCCATAACTTTAAATTTGTTCCGGTTTTCGTCGCGGGTAAGGTCGCCACTGATTTCGTGCCAGCTGTTGCCACGGTTATCGCTTTCAAAAAGTTTGTTAGCACCCATGTAAAGACGTGTTCCCTGATGGCTGCTCACAATAAACGGGGCACTCCAGTTCCAGCGGAAAGTCTTCTCCCCTTCTTTGGGCATGGGTTTTAT
>CAYLSW010000124.1:0-6359 GCA_964386145.1 uncultured Lentimicrobiaceae bacterium
GCTTTCAGAGCAGCCATTTGCGAAATGGTTCCCGGACCGGAAGTATATTGTCCTTGTAGTTTTGTACAGACTTTTGCCAGAAACAGGGGTGCGGCCATGTACCCAATACGCCATCCAGTCATGGCATAACATTTTGAAACGCCATTTACTACAACGGCTTGTTCTTTTATTTCAGGAAATGTTGCAATACTCACATGTTTTCCGGAATAGTTGATATGTTCATATATTTCATCGGAAACCACCAATAAATCAGGATATTTCTTCAAAACATTCACCAGCCCGGCTATTTCTTCAATACTATAAACCTTCCCGGTGGGATTACAAGGTGAGTTGAACAGGAAAGCCTTGGTTTTGCTGCTGATGGCAGCTTCCAGCTTTTCAGGGTTCAGTTTAAAATCGTCTTCAATACCCGTTTGCAGCGCAACAACTTTTCCACCGGCAAGGCCGATGATGTCTGCATACGAAACCCAGTAAGGAGCAGTAATAATCACCTCGTCGCCAGGATTCAGAATGCTCAGGAAAATATTAGCCAACGATTGTTTGGCGCCATTGGAGACAACGATTTGCTCCGGCAAAAAATCCAGGTCGTTATCTCTTTTCAACTTTTCGGCAATGGCTTCCTGTAGCACTTTAAAACCTGCCACCGGCGGATAATGTGTCATGTTATTATCAATAGCCTTTTTTGCTGCTTCTTTTACAGCCTCAGGAGTGTTAAAATCAGGTTCTCCAATGCTCAGGTTGATGATATCGAAACCCATGGCTTTCAATTCGCGACTGCGGCGTGTCATCTCAAGGGTTGCGGATTCCGTAATGTTTTGAAGCCGCTGTGATATGATACTTTTGTTCACTATGTCCAGTTTTTAAGATGCGCAAAGATAGGAATTTTGTTAAATATTACAGCTCTCCGGATCACTTGATAGCTATTAAAATCAGGTATGCATGAGTGCTTTCCGGTTCTATTTTCAGGAATGAAAAATATGTTGTTATTTTGTAAAAATATTCCATCGATATCCCAAAACTGGTTTATATGGGACAGTATGTTCACATTCAAACGGTTGTTATAGTCGGGTCTGGCAATGTAGCCTGGCATTTGGCGAAGGCTTTCCGGCAGGAAGGCCTGCAAATTTTGCAGATATTTTCTCCTGACAGGGCCCATGCCCGTGAATTGGCCGGGGAAGTGGATTCCGAAGCCATAAATACATACACAGCCATGAATACGCAAGCTGATTTTTACCTGCTGATGGTTCGGGATGGAAAAATTGCTTCGGTGGCTGAACAAATGCCGCAGGTTGACGGTGTGGTTTGCCATACTTCCGGTATTACCCCAATGGAAACCTTGGACCGGTTTGAACATTATGGCGTTTTTTATCCATTTCAGACCTTTTCCAAAAGCAGGGAGATAAACCTTTCGCAGGTGCCATTCTGTCTTGAAGCTTCTTCAGAAGAAATTTATGAAGCACTTAGGGCATTGGCTGGTAAGCTAAGCAACACTGTTTATGGTGTCAATACGGAACGACGAATGAAATTACATCTCGCTGCTGTTTTGGTGAATAATTTTACCAATCACTTGTATGCTGAGGCAGAGGATTTTCTGAAAGAAAACGGACTTGGAATGGGAATGCTGCTACCACTTATCCGGGAAACCGTGGCAAAAATAGAGAACCTTCCCGCTACGGAAGCACAGACCGGCCCGGCAAGACGCGGTGACCTGTCCACCATTACCAAACACTTGGAGATGCTTAAGAACAGGGATGATTTGAAAGAAATTTATCAGATTTTTAGTCAACAAATTTTAAAGAAATATTATGAGTAATTACAAAACACTGCTCACCGAAGTTAGTACCTTTATGTTTGATTATGACGGAGTTATGACCGATGGCCGCGTGATACTGCAACACGACGACCCCCCCTTGCGAACTGCCAATGTGCGGGATGGCTTTATACTGCAACTTGCTGTAAAGATGGGATATAATGTTGTGGTGATTTCAGGTGGTATCTCCAGATCAATGGATAACCGGTTCGACACGCTGAATATTAGGGATGCTTTTACCGGCGTTAAAAATAAATTGGAAGTTTTTGAGAAATACATTAAAGAGCGCAATATCGACCCGGAAAAGGTGGTTTATATGGGTGATGATATTCCGGATATACCGGTTATGAAAAGGGTAGGAGTGCCCGTGAGTCCTGCCGATGCCGTGGAAGAGGTGAAAGAAGTCTCTGTCTATATTTCTGACAAAAAAGGCGGCGAAGGCTGTGTGCGCGACATTATCGAACAGGTAATGAAAATTCAGGGAAAATGGTTGACACCTGAAGCGTTTACGTGGTAAAGACAAAAGTCTAAAGGTTAAAGTTTGGAATTCAGGGTTATATTCTGCTTTTAACTTTTCATTTGGTTTTTTTTTACTTGTCTGCACGTCAGAAAAGTACCGTAGGGACGACTCAACGGCTTTGCCTGTGAGTTAACTCACAGGCAAAAGATAAAAAGAAGAAAATATGATGTACAACGCACAAAAATATTGAATCATGCGTGCTTTTTTTAAAATGATACGGTGGCCGAATCTGGTGATGGTGATTTTGAGCATGAGTTTTCTCCTGTTTCTGTTAGTTAGGCCTGGATTGGGATTAGCTGCTTCTGCCTTGGGGCTGGGTCTGGCAGGTTTTCTGCTACTTGTGGTGGCGGTTTTACTGACAGCCATGGGGGGTTATGTCATTAATGATTTGAAGGATTTGCAAACCGATGCCGTTAACAAGCCGGGGGAAAATCCTTTTGAAACAACATTCACCGGAAAACAGGGCCGGGTTTTTTACCTGGTTTTTACCGTTGGCAGTATTTTGGCAGGAGGTCTGCTCTCCTTTATGCTGGGGAAAGGCAGCTATTCGCTGATTTTTGTCCTCACCGCCGGACTGTTGTGGTTTTATGCGACACGTTACCAGTGCCAGGTGCTGATGGGAAATCTTGTGGTGGCTTTTTTGAGCGCTCTCTCTTTTGGGCTGGTGTGGCTGTACGAGTTGATGGCTCTGCAAATGCATGCTATACAGGTTGACCGTTCTGTGCTTTTGATGGTAAACATACTGGTATTGATTTATATGGGTTTTGCTTTTCTGGTGAGTCTTTTACGCGAAGTGGTCAAGGATATAGAAGATGTGGAAGGAGACCGGCAGACAGGATGCCTGACTCTGCCTGTAACCTATGGCGCAAAAAAAGCTAAAAATGTAGCGGTTATCATCAATGTACTCGGACTACTGGCCTCGTTTGCCATCCAGTGGTTTTTTTATAAAAATGGTTTTAACCTGCTGTTTTTGTTTTTCTTTTTGGTAGATTTGCTCTTTGCCTTTGTGTTGATGAAACTGGTAAATGCCAAACAGAGAATCCATTTCAACGCCCTTTCGTTGTGGATAAAACTGCTTATGGTTGCAGGTATTTTGTCTATGGGGCTGTTTTATTTTGAATTTTAGCCATGTTACTAACCACCATAAAAAATTATGATATCATCCTTGCTTCCGGTTCTCCCCGTCGGCAACAGCTATTGGCTGAAATGGATATTCCCTTTCGGGTTCAAACAAAGGAAGTAGAAGAAGTTTTTCCTGATAACCTGAGCCCTGTGGAGGCAGTAACTTTCCTTTGCAGGCTGAAAAGTCTGGCTTTTCGCGAAGAGGAACTCAGCGAAAATACAGTCCTCATCTCCGCTGACACGCTGGTTGCGTTGGACAACAAAATACTGGGCAAACCGACCGGAGAAAAAGAGGCTGCGGAGATGCTCCGGCAGCTTTCCGGCAAAAAACATCAGGTGATTACCGGCGTGTGCCTGCGGCTTGGCAAAAGGATGAAAACCTTTACATCTTCCACCACAGTCTATTTTAAAAACCTTTCGGAAGAGGAAATTGATTATTACGTGAAACAGTACAAGCCGTTAGATAAAGCCGGGGCTTATGGCATCCAGGAGTGGATTGGCCATGCGGCAATTACCAAAATTGAAGGCCCTTATTTCAATGTTATGGGACTGCCTACACAGCGGTTGTATGAAGAGATGACAGCATTTCTTCCGTAAAAAGTTGAGATTTAAAACACGCGTCTCAAAACATAACATCGGTTTTGCAGCACACAAGTAAAACTCATTGTATATTTGCATCCTGATAACGAGAAAATTCTCTGAGAAATATTACTTTAGAAGACATTATTATGCAGGATAAACCACTCATATTGATAACCAACGACGATAGCATTCATGCGAAAGGACTTCGTAAACTTATTTTGCTCATGCGAAAATTCGGTGATGTTGTGGTGATTTCTTCCGAACAGGTCATGTCGGGGATGAGCCATGCCGTAACCATCAAAACACCTTTGCTGCCGCGGCTGATCCATGAAGAGGAGGGCTTTCGGGAGTTTCTGACCAACGGGACGCCTGTGGATAATGTGAAACTCGGGAAACATGTCTTACTTACACGTACTCCCGATTTGGTGGTTTCCGGAATAAACCACGGTTCCAATGCAGCGATAAACATCGTTTATTCGGGAACAATGGCTGCTGCCATAGAAGCCGCCATCGACGGGATTCCTTCCATCGGTTTTTCGCTGGACGATTACGACCACGAAGCTGATTTCAGTCATGTGGATCCGTTTGTGGAAACTATCACTGAAAAAGTGCTGCGCGACGGACTACCGGAAGGTGTTTGTCTGAATGTGAATATCCCCAAAAAATCGGATGAGCCTGTGAAAGGTATTAAAGTAGTCAGGCAGGCAAAAGCCCGATGGGTGGAAGACTTTGACCGGCGTATTGATCCTTTCGGACGTACCTATTACTGGATTGGCGGGACTTTTGTTAACGGCGACCCACGGGAAGATACGGATGAAAAGGCACTCGCTGATAATTATGTGTCGGTTGTTCCTGTCCAATTTGATTTTACAGCGTCGGAGTTATTGAAAAAACTTGAATTTTGAAAAATGGACTTTTTAAAAAAGGATAGTTACATTGTCGGGATAATTTTAGGGCTGCTTTTGCCTCTTCCTGTTTACGGTCTGCTCTTTGGTTTGGATATCCTTATGAAAAGCACGGGCTTATGGCATGGCCTGCAGCAACCCGAAAATATTTATCTGCTGAGTATCGCAGCTAACTTCCTGCTCATCCGGCTTACTATAGTAAAATGGAAGGTTACGAAAACAGGCAAAGGTGTGCTGCTGATAACCATAGCTCTCATTCTGACCTTTTTCTTTCTCTATTTTAAGCAACCACATTAACCATGAGATATTACCTCATCGCCGGCGAAGCTTCAGGCGACTTGCACGGTGCTAACCTCATGAAGGCCATTTTGAAAAATGACCCGCAGTCAGTATTTCGGTTTTGGGGTGGCGACAAAATGCAGGCTGTGAGCGGAACACTGGTAAAACATTACCGTGATCTGGCTTTTATGGGATTTGCCGAAGTGCTTCTGAATATGCGCACTATCCGTAAGAATTTTGCTTTTTGCCGGCAAGAGCTTCTGGACTTCGCTCCTGATGTGGTGGTGCTCATCGATTATCCCGGATTTAACCTCCGTATGGCAAAATTTGTGCATAAAAACGGGATGAAAGTGGCTTTTTACATTTCGCCTACTATCTGGGCATGGAAACAGACGCGTGTTTATAAGATCAAAAAATATGTGGACAGGATGATGGTAATATTGCCATTTGAGAAAGACTTCTATGCAAAATTTGATTACAAAGCTGATTTTGTGGGGCATCCACTGTTGGATGAACTGGAAGATGAGCAGCCTGTCGCAAGAAAAGATTTTTTAAAACTCAATAACCTGCCGGATAAGCCAATAGTTGCCGTTTTGCCGGGAAGCAGGACGCAGGAGATAAAAAAAATCCTGCCCGGGATGATGGTTATTGCCTCGCAATTTTCGAAATATCAATTTGTTGTGGCCGGTGTGAAATCGGTACCCGAATCTGTTTACAACGAACAAAATGCTAAAGCTATTTTTGACCAGACCCATGCCCTTTTGAGGCATGCGAAGGTTGCCATGGTAGCTTCGGGAACAGCAACACTCGAAGCCGCCCTACTCGGAGTTCCACAAGTAGTTTGTTACGAAGCTTCGCCAGTCAGCTACTTTATTGCCAGACTTCTGGTACATATAAAATTTATTTCGCTGGTCAATTTAATTTTGGACAGAGAAGTGGTAAAAGAGTTGATACAGTATGATTTTACGAAAGAAAACATGGCTGCCGAGTTGTATAACTTGCTGGAAAATCCTGCACGCAGAAAACAAATAGAAGCGGAATACGCTTTGCTCAGAGAAAAACTGGGAACCAGTGGCGCCTCTGAAAATGCAGCTGCTGTGATTGAGGATTTGTTAAAAAAATAACTCCACACCGCTTCAAG
>CAYLSW010000125.1:0-6350 GCA_964386145.1 uncultured Lentimicrobiaceae bacterium
CTATCTCGCTTATGCCAAAGAAATTGCCGGCGCCATGCTGAAACGGCAACAGGCCTCGGCAATTGTGGCTGCCCGTACAAAAATAGTGGAAGGCGCTGTGGGGATGGTTGATTTGGCCTTGCATGAGCTTTCGAAGAAACACATCATCGAACTTGATGAAGAGAAAAAAGCAGCTATGGTCAGCAACTTGATGGTGGTACTTACCTCTGACAAGGATATCGCCCCGGTGGTGAACACGGGAACCCTGTATCACTAAAAGGACCCGGTATATGGAGAAGAAGAGACAGTATAGGGTCTTTTTCAGCGAAGAACAGCGGCTTTCCGACAGCCCAAAAAGATGGATATTTCCTGTGGTCTTTTTGCTTAGCGCGGGGCCGCTCGGTTACGGATTTATTCAGCAAATTGTTCTTGGAAAATCCTGGGGTGATAGCTCAATGTCTAATCTTGGTTTGATACTGACTTTTGTCTTTGTGGTGGTACTTATGATTGTTATATGGTTTTTCCTGCAATACATAAAGCTGGTGGTTTATATTGACAAAGAAGGTATTCACTACAGATTACCGATTTTTATTCGCCGTGAAAAACTCATTCCGAAAGAACAAATTGAAAGTTACGATATCAGAAAATATCGCCCGCTATTTGAATATAGTGGATTGGATTATCGTACAAAATTTATCTATGTAAATAGAGGTATTACCTATAAGATAATGGGAAATATCGGCCTTCAGCTTTATTTGACCGATGGGAAGAAGCTGCTCCTTGGCACTCAACGGCCGGAGGCCATGAAACGTGCCATGAAAAGATTGATGGATGAAAATGAAAATGAACAGCTCGATGACTAAGAAAAAACCATTTGTACTCCGGCTTCGACCAGAAATGATGAGAGCCATCGAGAAGTGGGCGGCGGATGATTTTCGCAGCATCAACGGGCAGATTGAATGGATACTGAACGAGAGTTTGAAAAAAGCTGGAAGACTGAAAAAAAGCCCTGTGGAAGATAAGATGGGATGAGAGTAATAGTACAACTGATTTTTTCGGTTTTTTTATCATTTGTGTCATTAAGGTTGTTTCGTGTAACTCCGGATTCTCTGTTATACAATACTCTGTTAATTTTTCGTTTACACAAAGCTACAGAAACGCAAAGTCCTGAATAACTATAAGTTATATTTATTAGCACCAAACTGCTATCAATATGATAATCAACTGTTTAGAATCTTTACCGGACTATTTGGTATACATCACAAGGGTTAAATATGGGCATTCTTACTTTTTAAAAATCGGAACTTCAATATCGACAAATTCTTTGAATCAGTATAATATTCTCAGTTGGCTGTCTGGAAAAATCAGTTTGCAGCTTTGTAAAATTTGTGGGGGTAAATATTTTGCAATTAGTTTTTTCTTGCGTTTATTGTTCTTTAATCCAGTTCGTGAACCACGAGTCCTGACCGGAGTTTAGGCTCAAACCAGGTAGTCTTTGGTGGCATGATTTTACCACTGTCGGCAATGTTTATCAGTTGATCCATGCTGACAGGGTAGAGTGCAAAAGCAACAGCCATTTCACCGCTGTCCACACGTTTTTTCAGTTCACCAAGACCACGAATACCACCTACAAAATCGATGCGTTTGTCAGTGCGCAAATCCTGGATGTTAAATAGCGGTGCAAGCACTTCGTTCGTAAGAATGGTTACATCCAGGATACCAATGGGATCGTTGTCGTTGTATGTGTTTCTTTTGGCTGTCAGCGAATACCACATGCCGTCGAGATACATGGAGAAATTGTGCAGTCTTTCGGGGCGGTAAGTTTCCGGTCCCACCTCCCGAATGTTGAAAGAAGCGGCCAGTTTCTCTAACAACATTTCTTTGGTCATACTGTTTAAGTTTTTGATAACCCGGTTGTAATCAAGAATGGTCAACTGGTTAGCCGGAAAATGTGCGGCAAGAAAGTAGTTGTACTCTTCGTATCCGGTATGGTTGGGATTAGCCTTACGTTTTTCGTTTCCAACCAAAGCGGCGGCAGCCGTACGGTGATGTCCATCAGCCACATAAGTGGATGGGAGGGTGGCAAACAATTCTATCAGTCGTCCAATAATTTTTTTGTCGCGAATGACCCAGAAACGGTGACCGAAGTTGTCGTCGGAGATATAATCGTATTCAGGCAGGTTATTTTTTACAAAACCCGCTACTATCCGGTCCACTTCATTGATGGCGGGATAGGTAAAAAATACCGGTTCCATGTTGGCGTTTGTAGCACGCACATGTTTTATGCGGTCTTTTTCCTTATCTTTACGTGTCAGCTCATGTTTTTTAATCACATTGTTCATGTAATCGTCCACGCTGGCGCAGCCCACCACACCGTATTGTGTTTTACCGTTCATGGTCTGAGCATAGATGTAGAGATATTCATCATCATCCGGCTTCAGCCAGCCTTCGGCTTTAAATTTCTCAAAATTCTCTTTGGCTTTTTGGTAAACAGCTTCGCTGTGATGGTCAGTATCTTCCGGGAGATCAATTTCGGGCTTGATGATGTGTAGCAGCGAATAGGGGTTGCCGGATGCTTCGATAAGGGCTTCTTTTGAGCTCATGACATCGTAAGGGCGGGAAGCAACTTTTCCCGCCAGTTCTTTGGGTGGCCTGAGGCCCTTGAAAGGTTTTAAAATTGCCATAATGTCCGTTTTAATATGAAAAAAAATTCGGCTTGCGATAACAGCAAGCCGAATTAAAGGAATATCTTAATCTTCGGGCAAATAATCAGGGCTAATGTTAGGGTCGCGCGGCATGGGATCGCTATTGTAATGGCCACTGCCATTGCCACTGCTACTGCTACTGCCACTGCTACTGCCACTGCTACTACCATTGCCATTGCCACTGGCATATCCGTTACCGTTATTATGGTTATGATATCCGCCGTTATTATAATTTCCGTGATTGTTCAGTGAACGTTGTAATGAAGAAATAAGTGCGCCTACCATTTTGGTCATTTCCATCAGCTGGGTTCTCGACTCATCTTCATGTGATTCGCTCATAATGTTCAGTCCATAGGAGAGTGTGGTATAGACCATACACTGACGGATGGCACTTTTGGACATGCGCAGGTAATAGATAAACTGCGTTTTGTTGCGTGAAGAACCTTCGGCAATATAAAGTGCAATGTTGCGGGCTGATTCGTTAAAACGAATGGCTAGTTGTGATTTGTCACTTTCGGGAAACAGCATGGTTACATCCTGCAGCCAGGTTACATAATCCAGTGATTTATGGTAAACGCGCAGATCCTCAAAGCGAAAGAATGTTCCGGGACGTTCTTGTTTCTCTGTCTGTCCGTTTTTCTCTTCATTCTTGTTTTCGTTGTACATCATAATTTTGTATATTTAAAACATTTGTCATGCCACTTCTTACAAAACGGCAGAGTCCCCTGAGGGGGCAAAGTTATTTTGATTAATAAATTAGTTTACTTTAAAAGTTGTGTCACCTTTCTCCAAAAAAGCAATGATCTGATTTGAAGCGGCTATACCGGAATTGATGTTGGCCTCGGCTGTTTGTGCTCCCATTTTTTTAGGTGTAAAAAAGCAACGGTCGCCAAATTCCTTTTCAATGAGTTCGTGGTTGTCGGGCATAATGTCAGAAATATATCTGAAGTCATCTCTGTCGCGAAACATCTTAAGCAGATCATCCTCATGGATTACCTCTTTGCGTGCAGTATTTACCAAAGTAGCGCCCGGCTTCATTTTTGAAAGCAAGTCGTAGTTTATAGATTTGATGGTGTGTTGGTTAGCGGGAATATGCAAACTGATATAATCGCAGGTTTTATACATCTCTTCAAGATTATCGAAAACATTTACGCCATCGGCTTCGATGGCTGTTTTAGCCACGAAGGGGTCGAAAGTAAAGACTTCCATGTCGAACCCTTTGGCTATGCGGGCCACATTTTTACCCACGTGCCCGTAGGCCTGGATTCCCAGTTTTTTTCCTTTCAGCTCGGTCCCCGGCTTCCCGTTAAAATGATTTCGGGCCTGAAAGACCAGCATTCCCAAAACCAGCTCGGCCACGGCATTTGAATTTTGACCGGGGGTATTCATCACGACAATGTTATGGGCAGTAGCAGCGGCAAGGTCTACATTGTCAAAACCGGCGCCGGCACGTACCACGATTTTCAGGCGGGGTGCAGCGTCCATTATTTCTTCTGTGATTTTATCGCTGCGGATGATGAGCGCATCGGCAGCGGCCACCGCCTTTTTCAATTCATCGCGGCTTTCGTATTTTTCAAAAAAACTACAGTCGTATCCGGCTTTTTCAAAAGTGGATTTAATCTGATTCACGGCAGCTTTTGCAAAAGGCTTTACCGTGGCAACAATAACTTTTGTCATAGTTCAAAAAGATTTAGTTAGTACTAAAAACATTGTCAAACAGGGGTTTCCTATTTATATGTTGGCTTGCTCAAACTCATTCATACAAGCAACAAGAGCTTCTACACTTTCCATGGGGAGTGCATTGTAGAGAGAAGCACGGAATCCACCTACCGAGCGGTGCCCTTTTATACCCACCATGCCTTTTGAAGTGGCAAAATCAAGAAAAGCTTTTTCCTTGTCTTCCATACCCTCGTTCATCACAAAGCAGACATTCATCAGCGAGCGGTCTTCTTTTGCGACTGTACCTTTAAAAAAGGTATTACGCTCAATTTCACCGTAAAGCAGTGCAGCCTTTTTCTCATTGATATGAAGCATAGCTTCGACACCCCCCAAATTTTTCAGCCAACGTAAAGTTTGCAATAGTGCAAAGATGGCAAATACAGGAGGTGTATTAAACATGCTGCCCTTGTCGATGTGGGTTTTGTAGTTGAACATGGTGGGAATAGCCCGATCCGTTTTACCGAGAATGTCGTCGCGGATAATGACAAAAGTAACACCGGCAGGAGCAAGATTTTTCTGTGCACCACCATAAATCAGAGCATATTTGGATACGTCCACAGGGCGACTTAAAATGTCGGACGACATGTCTGCAACCAACGGAACCGGAACATCCAAATCAGTTTTTATTTCCGTACCATAAATGGTATTGTTGGTTGTGATGTGAAAGTAATCAGCATCTTTCGGAATAGTATATCCTTTGGGGATGTAGGTGAAATTTTTGTCTCCCGAGGAAGCAACCACATCCACTTCGCCAAACAGTTTGGCTTCTTTAATAGCTTTTGTTGACCATGCTCCCGTATTCAGGTAAGCAGCTTTTCTGACAAGCAGGTTATAAGGAATCATGGCAAACTGTGTGCTGGCTCCACCTCCAAGGAAAAGAACAGAATATCCATTGGGGATGTTCAATAAATCTTTGAAAAGTTGTTGTGCTTCATCCATAACGGCCTCAAACTCTTTGCTTCGGTGCGAAATGGACATTAAAGAAATACCGGTACCAGCGAAATCTTTAATGGCTTCTGCCGTTTTTTTCATGGTAACTTCAGGCAGAATGGAAGGCCCTGCATAAAAATTATGTTTTTTCATTTTTTTGTTTTTGAGCATTTCTAAAAAGTATTGCAAAGATATAAGAAAGGTCAAGAAATCACTAAAAATTTTAATTAGAATATTTCTATTTATTGTAATAACAGGAAGAGGTTTTCATTATTCCGGAAATGGGAAACAGGGTTTGGCTTGTATTTGCCTGAATAATTTCGAAAATTAAGGTGAAACGTTTTCCAAACTCAATCCCTAAAATGGAAAAAAGAGGAATAATTCATCATATATTTATATGTACCTTTACGGTCTAATCATATTTGTTACACCCCTGAGCAATGAACAGAAAGCAAATCGTAATCCGAATTAAAAGAATCTATGAGCAGCCAGTGGAGGCAGACGGACGCCGTATTCTTGTTGATCGGTTGTGGGCGCGAGGACTGTCGAAAGAGAAAGCGAAGGTTGATCTTTGGGTAAAGGAGGTGGCTCCTTCAACAGAGCTACGACACTGGTACGGGCATGACCCGGCGAGGTGGGCCGGGTTCAAAATCAGGTATTTTGCCGAACTGGAGGCTAACCCCGGACACGTTGAG
Organism: uncultured Lentimicrobiaceae bacterium; assembly: GCA_964386145.1. Taxonomy (GTDB): domain Bacteria; phylum Bacteroidota; class Bacteroidia; order Bacteroidales; family F082; genus Sulfidibacterium. The sequence continues at coordinate 6,029 of CAYLSW010000125.1, forward strand.
GACATTCTAACGGAAGTTAAGGCTGGCGACGTTACATTCCTGTATAGCTCAAAAGAAAACAGGCTGAATAATGCTGTTGCTTTAAAAGAATATATTGAGTCAAAAATCCGTGTTACAGCCGACCTGGTAAGTACCCGGGCGGCTAATCTAAAATTTAATAATAACATAAAAAAGAAGGAGGAAAAATGGAAAAGTTAAGTGTTAAAGGATTGGCAATCGGCCTTGGCGCCGCATGGGCATTGTGTGTGTTGTTTATTGGATGGGTCGCCATATTTGGCTGGGCTACAAATATGGTTGATGTAATGTCCTCGGTTTATATTGG
>CAYLSW010000126.1:0-6339 GCA_964386145.1 uncultured Lentimicrobiaceae bacterium
TGGAAATCCAGCCAAAAATATTTCCACAGCGTTAGAAACTATCCCTCAGCTTTTTCGTTTCCCGCAACTGCCGATATAGCTTTTCAGCCTGCGGATAGTACAAACTTTGTTGCCCATCCGAAAAAGCTTTTTCCGGGGTTTCGTGAATCTCCATTATCACCCCATCGGCACCGCTCATAACTCCGGCAAGCGCCATGGGGGGAACATATTTCCGGATACCCACGCCATGCGAAGGGTCAACAATTACCGGCAAATGGGTCTTGTCTTTTAAAATAGGAATAGCACTCAAATCCAGTGTATTGCGTGTAGCCCGCTCGAAAGTGCGAATACCTCTTTCGCACAGCATGATTTTTTCGTTGCCGCTGGAAAAAACATATTCCGCAGAATACAACAACTCGTCAAGAGTTCCCGAAATACCCCGTTTTATCATCACTGGTTTGTCCACTTTTCCAAGCACATCCAACAAGTTAAAATTCTGCGAATTGCGGGCACCCACCTGAAAGATATCCACATAATCCAGCATTTTCTCCACCTGTGACACCTGCATCACTTCGGTAATCACTTTGATGCCGTTTTCAGAACAATGTTTATAAAAGAGCTTTAATCCTTCAATGCCAAGCCCGCGAAAAGAATATGGCGAGCTGCGGGGTTTATATACCCCTCCGCGCATGATGCGGATATTGTTTTTCACCAGATGTCTGACAATACTCTCGATTTGTTCCTCGCTTTCGATGGCACAGGGTCCCGACATGATGGTTAGCTCCCCGTTTCCGATTTTAATACCGTCTCCGAGGTCGATCACCGAATTGCAAAGTTTCCACTTTCGTGACACCATTTTGTAGCTGTCCGACACACGATGAATGTCGGCAATTCCTTTCATGTTGCCTATTTCGCGCAGATCGAATTCTCCGGAAAGGATGCCCACAATATATTCTCTGAAATTGGTTTTAACCGGCATGGCACCAATCCTCAACGTTTCCAGTTTTCGTAACAGTGCTTCTCTTTCGGTTTTGCTGATATTCTTTTCCAGTTGTATGATCATGTGCGGATATTTTTTATAAAACTGTGTATGTTTTGTTTAAGGTTACCGGGTTTTTCCAGCGCCATGATAAAAGCGCTGCCAATGATAGCTCCGGAAGCATTGCGGCAAGCGGCTTCATAACTTTTTCTGTCGCTAATGCCAAAGCCGATGAGGGTCGGATTTCTCAGATTCATTCGGTTGATGCGGTCGAAATAGACTTTCTGTGCCTGTTGCAGGTCAGCTTTCCTGCCGGTGATGGAGGAGGAAGAAACCACATACAAGAACCCCCGGCTTTCGGCATCAAGTAGTTTGATGCGTTCCGGTTCGGTCTGCGGAGTGACGAGGAAAATAATGTTTAGATTAAGACTTTCGGTTTTCTGCTGGTAATGTCTTCTGTAAAATTCCACCGGTAAGTCCGGAATGATGAGCCCATTAGCTCCGCAATGAGCCGCTTCTTCCAAAAAAGCTTCTTCGCCGAAAGCCATCATTTGGTTCAGGTAGCCCATTAATAAAATAGGAATCTGCGAATGTTTTCTGATTTCACGAATTTGGTCAAAGATTTTTTGTAGTGTGATGCCATTATGGATAGCGACAGCACTACTATGCTGTATCACAGGACCATCAGCAAGCGGGTCGGAAAAAGGCATGCCAATTTCCACCATATCCACCCCCGCTTTTTCCAGCTCCAGGACAATTTCCACCGTATCTGTCAACTTAGGAAAACCGGCAGTCAGGTAGATGTTTAAAATGTCTTTTTTTTGTTGAAAAAGTAAGTCTATTCTGTTCATAATATCTGTATTTCAATTTTTCTACTTTTTTCAAAGGATAATCTTTTATAATGTTTATTTCGGGCGTGGACGCCCGAAACGGTGTAATAATATTTTTTTAATCCTCAATACCACTTTGGGCGTCCACGCCCGAAGAAATTATTGTTACACTTTATCCAAAAATTTCAAATAAGCGTCCATGTCCTTGTCGCCACGTCCTGAAAGGTTAACAACCACGTTTTCATTTGGTTGGAGCTTTATTTTTCCGAGTGCAGCGAGGGCATGAGCCGATTCCAGCGCCGGGATAATACCTTCGAGACGCGTCAGTTCAAATGCGGCATCCAAAGCTTCTTTGTCGGTGGCGCCGAGAAAAGTTCCACGATGACTTTTGAACAGATAGGCATGTAGCGGTCCGATACCCGGGTAATCCAGTCCGGCGGAAATAGAGTAGGGTTCGGTAATCTGTCCTTCCGAAGTCTGCATCAACAGTGTTTTGCTCCCATGAATAATCCCTTCGCTGCCGGTTTGTGTAGTGGCTGCCGTTTGTCCGCTATCAACACCCAGCCCTTCGGCTTCCACGGCTACCAGTTCTACGTTTTCCCGGTCGAGATAATGGTAAAATGCTCCGGCAGCATTGCTGCCTCCGCCTACGCAGGCAATGATCTTATCGGGATAATCACGGCCGGTTTTTTTCATAAGTTGTTTCTTCATCTCTTCGCTAATGACGGACTGAAACCGCGCCACCATATCGGGATAGGGATGTGGCCCCACCACGGAGCCAATGAGATAATATGTCTCTTGCGGGTGGTTGATCCAGTCGCGTATGGCCTCGTTGGTGGCATCTTTCAAGGTGCGGCTACCTGATTTTACCGGTCTGACTTCTGCCCCCAGCATACGCATACGTGCCACATTGGGCGCCTGCCGTGCCATGTCCACTTCGCCCATATACACCACGCATTCCAAACCCATCAGGGCAGCAACGGTGGCGGTGGCAACGCCATGCTGACCGGCACCCGTCTCGGCAATGATGCGTTTTTTCCCGAGCCGTTGTGCTACAAGTATTTGCCCAATGGTGTTGTTGATTTTGTGTGCCCCGGTATGGTTCAGGTCTTCCCGTTTCAGGAAAATGTGGCTGCCATACTTTTCCGATAGCCGTTTGGCAAAATACAACGGCGTTGGCCTGCCGGCATAATCGTGTAAAAGCTGTTTGAAATCTTTTTGAAAAGTTTCGGAGGTGATTATTTTAAGATAATTCTTTCGCAACTGTTCCACATTGGGATAGAGCATTTCGGGGATAAAAGCACCACCGAAATCACCATAAAAACCTTGTTTGTCAGGATTGTAGTTCATATTTAAAACGTTTTATTTTGTTAATGTCTTTTATCCCCGGAAGGGTTTCAAACCGGCTGTTGATGTCCACGCCATAAAATGCCGGATGGTTGATTTGTTTGATAGCCACGGTCATACTTTCATTGATGCCGCCGCTAAGTAGAAACGGCGTCGTGCCATGGTATTTTTCCAATAACTTCCAGTTGAAAGGGATGCCGTTTCCACCTGATTTGGGACCTGATGCATCGAAAAGAAAGAATTTGCAACAGGAAGCATAAGCTTCCAGCCGGTTGAAATCAAAATGTTCATTCAGGTTGAAAGCCTTGATGACCGGAGCAACCGACTTCCGGATTTTTTGACAGAATAATGGACTTTCAGCGCCGTGTAGCTGGATGTAATCCAGTTGAAAAATTTCTTTTTTTTGCAGAATATAGTCTTCCGGGTTGTTGACAAAAACGCCGGTTTTGCGGATGGTTTTCGGTATCATTACATCCGGCACCTTTTCGCAATAACGCGGAGAAAGCTCATGGAAGATAAAGCCGATGAAGTCGGGTTGCAACACTGCGAGAGCAGCAATGTTCTCCGGTTCTCTCATGCCACACACTTTCAAATGAATTTTGGATGTTTTTCTGGAATTCATGATATTTTGGTTTGAAGTTTTCGCAGTTTGCGGATAAAATCGCGGCAGGCGTTTTCGGGAGTCACCGCCCGCATGAACAGCTCGCCGATGAGAAAACCATAGAAGCCGGCTTTCTGTAACAAAAGGATGTCTTCCGGAGATTGAATGCCACTTTCCGCAATTTTGATGCTTCCGGAGGGGAGTTTTTCAGCCATACGAATAGCGTGGTCAAAGTTTACCGTGAAATTTTTCAGGTTGCGGTTGTTGATTCCCACCATATCTGCTTCGTCCACATACTTTTCCAACTCTTTTTCGTCGTAAAATTCCAGGAGTACTTCCAAACCCAGTTCATGGGCAAGTTTTGTGAAACGGATGATTTCCTCCTGCGAAAGTACCGCGGCAATGAGCAAAACTGCATCGGCACCAATAGCTTTAGCTTCATGAATTTGGTATTCATCTATCACAAAATCTTTTCTAAGAATGGGGCAGTAGTTAAATTTCCGGGCTGTTTCCAAATCCTCATTGCTCCCGCCGAAAAATGTTTCGTCAGTGAGTACGGACAAAGCGGAAGCACCTGCCTGCATATAGCCGATGGATATTTTCTCCACCTCCGCATAGGGATTAATGTCCCCTTTGGAGGGCGATTTTCGCTTAAATTCGGCAATTATTCCTGATTTGTCCGGGCGCAGTACATACTGTTTCAGCGAAACGCAGGGTGCAGAGAAATGAATGCTTTTTTTCAGCAACTCCAATGGATACAGACGCATCCGCTCTTTGGCCTCCTCTCGCTTGTGGTCGATTATTTTTTCAAGTATATCCATGGGGCGCTATTTTTTTGAAAGTTCTACGGCCTTTGTCAAAGAAACCAGAGCCTGTCCTGATTCCAGCGATACTTTGGCTGTTTCAACACATTCTTTCAGACTTTTATTATTTTCAAATACCTGAATGGCTGCTGCAGCATTGGCAAGTACAACACTGGTTTGTGCTGTGGTTCCTTCGTTTTTCAGAATGGCAAGAAAAATGGCAGCGGCTTCCGGCACGGTTTTCCCGCCGGAAATCTCTTCGGCTTTTACCGCCTGCAAACCCCAGTCACCAGGACTTAGTAATTTTTCGCCATCAGGCTGATAACTTTTTACTTTCCCCGTAAGGGAAACTTCATCATATCCATCCATGCTGTGTACGATGGCAAAGTGGAAGTTTTTATCTTTCTGAAAAAGATAGTTATACAAACGGGCCACCTCCAGATTAAAAACACCCACCATTTGATGCTTTGGGAAAGAGGGGTTCACCAACGGCCCCAGCATATTAAAAAAGGTTTTTACCCCCAGCTCGCGGCGTATGGGTGCTACGTTCTTCATGGCCGGATGAAACAGCGGCGCATGCATCATACAAAATCCAGCCTCGTCTAACTGTTTTTTCAGTTTCGACTCGTCGTTGGTGAAGATATAACCGAGATATTCCATCACGTTGGACGATCCGCAGGAAGAAGAAACGCCGTAGTTGCCATGTTTTGCCACTTTGTAACCGGCGCCTGCCACCACAAAAGCCGACAATGTGGAAATGTTGAAAGTATCTTTGCCATCGCCACCGGTACCGCATACATCAATGGTTTCAAAATCAGATAGATCGACTTTCAGGCATAAATCAAGTAATGCCGTTTGGAAACCCTTTAGCTCTTCCACCGAAATCTGTCGCATGAGATAAACGGTGAGGAAAGCCGCTATCTGCGAAGGGTTGTAATGGCCTTTGCCAATACCGGTGAGGACGTCATAGGCATCCTGTTCGCTAAGCTGCCGGTTGTCGAATAAGCGGTTGAGAATATTTTTCATGGGAGATGACTATTTTACAGATTTAAAAAGTTGAAAATCATTTGTTTACCGTAAGGCGTTAAAATGGATTCGGGATGAAACTGCAAGCCGAAAACGGAATAATTCCGATGGCGGATGGACATGATGTGCCCCTGTTCATCGCGTGAAGTAATGGAGAGTTCCTCCGGGAAATCCTTTTCGCTGAGAACCCAGCTGTGATAACGTCCGGCAATGAATTCGTCGGGAATACCCTCGAAAACAGGATCCTCTTTTTCTTCACGGAAAAGCGGCATGGCCACCCCGTGATAGACTTGTGGTAGGTTTATCAGGCTACCACCGAAAACTTCGCCGATGGCCTGCATTCCCAGGCAAACGCCGAAGATCTTTTTTGTGGAAGCATATTTTTTTATCACCTGCTTCATGATGCCTGCTTCATCTGGCAAACCGGGGCCGGGCGAAAGCACCAGGTAGTCGTAAGCTGCCACAGCATCTTCGGCAATTTCATCGTTTCTGAACACATCCACCATGCAACTTCCCTGCTCGCGGATGATATGTACCAGATTATAGGTGAATGAATCGTAATTATCGAGGACTAATACTTTTTTCATCTTGCATCATTTTTAGAAATTCCGTTGGATAATTTTTCGGCTTTTTCAAGGGCGGAAACCAGTGCGCCGAGTTTGTTGTTGATCTCCTGCAATTCGTTTTCTTCCACCGAAGAAACTACAATACCTGCGCCTGCCTGAAACCAAAGCCGATTGTTTTTGCTCAGGAAACTGCGTATGGTGATGGCGT